>QCUI01000107.1 GCA_003210775.1 Synechococcus sp. AG-679-A04 | reverse complement strand
TCACCGATCTGACGTGACTCCGCAACGGCTGGTCCTGCCCACGGCATTGATGACCGCAGGACTGATCCTGTCGGCCGTGATGGCAACCACCGCCAAAGCACCACATCCCCTGGAGGACGACCCACTCACGGGAGTCAGGGTTGGCTTGCCAGCCAGCTGGACGGGCCGAGCAACACCCTCAGAGGCCATGGAGGTTCTGGTTCTTGCAGGACATGCCGACTCCCAGGGAATCGAAGGAGCCGGGACCTCTGGAGCTGCCGTTGACCGTGGAGGAGCCCGCCCCATGGATGCACGCATGCGCGATGAACTGTTCTGGAATCGGCGGGTTCGTGATGCCGTGGTGAAAACAGGCCAGGCTCGCGGACTCAAGATCCGTTCCTATGAACCGAATCAACTCACAATTGCGAATGAAGAGGATCCACGCACCAACTGGTCGGTGGGACGACGTCACCACAATGCAGGTGGTTACGCGCTGGAGATCCATTTCGATGCCTACGGCCGCCACGGCGTCGGCTCGGGCCTGATCCCCAACCTACGCAGTCCAGCGACGAGGATTGACGAGAGCCTGGCCCTCAATTTCGGGCGCTATCCCATCGACTTTCGCGGCGGCCTTGGCGCACCCAGACGAGGCATCAGCATTCTCGAGATCGGCAAACTGGAGGGACAGCTGGAGCGAAAGCTGCGGGATCCGCAAAGTCGCAATGCGGTGATCGCAGCGCTGGCCCTGCGGATTGTTGAAGCCATCGAGCTGGGTGTCGGGGAAGCCCCAGCTGCACCAAACGAGAAACTCAGTTCACCGCCTGATGCGGACGACAGCGTTCCTCAAGAGACGGATCATCGAACCAATGCTGTGGACGAGTGAACAGATCCGTAAGAAGGGCTTCGCGAGACCCCTCCTCGGCTTGATAGCCATATTCCCAGCGGGCCAAAGGCGGTAGAGACATCAAGATCGATTCAGTGCGGCCATTGGTCTGCAATCCGAAGATCGTTCCGCGATCCCAAACAAGATTGAATTCCACATACCTGCCCCGTCGGTACAACTGGAACTGACGCTCACGTTCTCCGTAGGAGAGGCCATTGCGCTTCTCGATAATCGGCGCATAAGCGGGAAGGAATGCCGTTCCGTTGGCCCTCGCCAAATCATGCAGCTGCTCCCAGGAGAGATTTACTGAACCAATCTCAGCCGCTTTATGAGCGGCTGGACCCTCAGGATCCTGACCGCGGTAAAGACGCCCTGACCCATCCTGGTAGTCGTAAAAGATGCCACCGATCCCCCTTGTCTCCTGGCGATGCTTCAGGAAAAAGTACTCATCACACCAAGGCTTGAACACTTGGTAAAAGCGTTCATCGACTGAATCGCAGGCTCTTTGATGGGTGCGATGAAAGTGGCGTGCATCCTCGAGGAAGGGGTAGTAAGGGGTGAGATCGGCACCTCCTCCGAACCACCAAACCGGTCCAGCCTCGAAGTAGCGGTAGTTGAGATGCACCGTCGGCACGAATGGATTCCTGGGATGCAGAACCATGGAGGTACCGGTGGCAAACCACGGATGCCCCTTGGCCTCCGGACGCTGTTTGAGGATTGAAGGTGGTAGTTCCTTGCCATGCACCTCAGAGAAATTCACGCCTCCCTGCTCAAAGATGCGGCCTTCACGCATGACGCGGGAACGGCCACCTCCTCCTTCAGGTCGATCCCAGCTCTCCTCCTGAAACTTGCCCACACCATCGATTTGCTCCAAACCTGAGCAGATCTCATCTTGAAGACCCATCACCAGCGCACGGGCACGCTCACGGGAGTCGGCGGGGGGACGCTCTCCATTGACAGCCGCAGACGACGAGGTCACGGCCCCGAGCATCCGGCCCTTTAGACGCTTAAGCAGGGAACGGACCATGGTCGACAGTGTCGGTGAACTCCCGACCATTTCAGCCCAGCACCGTCTCCGACAAGTCCGTGTGAAGGACTGTCATGGAAAAGCGCCCCTAGGATCCGGCCAACGAATGGGATGCA
>QCUI01000106.1 GCA_003210775.1 Synechococcus sp. AG-679-A04 | reverse complement strand
CTGACTCCAAGTAAATGTGCGTCCCTCGGATCCATCGATATGGGGCCAGATGTCACGCGCCATCCAGAGCATCACAGCCTCCATCACGGTGGGGCCGGGGTTGGAACCATAAAGATTGAGCCAATGGTTCAAAGCCACTTCACACCAATCATTGATCTGTTCGTCGCTGATCACAGGCACAAGGGGAATCTCCGTCGTGGGTTGACTCCTTGGTGTCAGGCTTTCGCGAATCGCGGTGCTGCGCTTACGAACGAAGCCGGGCAAATCAATACCAACGGCAACGGGTGCTGCATTGCGTTTCGGGGGTCGGGGTACGACGGGACGATCGACTTCAAGTCTTGTCGTATCAAGTTCGCCGACTGAGCCCACCAGAACGATGGCGCGATCCTCGTCGTATCGGGGTTGCTGGCTCGGTTCTTTGACAAGTAGAGCCTTGGAACCCTCCTTAGCTTCAAAAGCAGCTGGCTCCGAAGTGTCCTCGGCAACCTGATCAATCAGTGATCTCGGAGCCTCATCTTGATCGAGGTCTGGCTGAAAAATCTCCTCAAGTAGCCGACGGAGACATTCCCCTCTTGAACGGGTCTTCCAGTCCTTACGAAGCTGATCAATCTGGTCGACGAGCTCCTCGGGTAATTCCAGGCTGATGCGCTTGCCGCTCATAGGGCTGTGACGTTCTGACCGTCAAGCAGGTTTGATTATCGACCCTGCAGTCGACGCAACCATTCCTGTTGAGCACGAATGGCGTCACGGTAACGCTGCTCGAGGCTGCTGTTCACTCTTGACGGCATGATCATTGCAGGAGGCATGGCATTCGTGCCACCTCTTGGCGACACAAGCACTGGAGGTGGTGGAGGTGCGGTTGTTCTGACGGGCTTTTGAACGGGCTTTTGAATGGGCTTGGCGACAAGAGCGGCAGGCTTCGCCGCTGGAACAGGTTGCGCATGAACCGCCGGTGGAGCCACTTCAGGCTTGACCTGTCGTGTCTTCGCTGCAGCTTGCGCCTTACGAGCCGCTTCAAGCATCTGTTGACGCTCACGCAGCATGGCCAACTGAGTGACCGGGACCACGCTGAGCAGATGACCCGGTGTGGCATCGGCTGGATAAACAACACTCACCGTGACAGGGTTGATCCCTCCACGTTTGAGATCAAGATCAGCAATGGAGAGGCTTTGCCCTGAGCGCATGCCGACATGGACCTCCTGATAACCCTGATCAGTTTTGATACCAATCGATCCACGGAAAGCTGTGAATTGTGAGCGGCCGGAAGCAACAGGATGACTAAGAACAAGCTCATGTGCACCCTCACCCGCAAGATTCAGTTCAACGTCGAAACGTACTCCATAAGTACCAACATTGTTAACTGCTGAATCAACCATACGGGTACTTAGTTGATTGACCTGAATATCACGAGTCCCGAAATGATGCTTTCGAGTGCTGGTCAAAGGCACATGCAATGCTCCTTGAGAAAGATCATGCTGAATCGAGGCTTTGTATTCATCACCGAGTGCAACTCCTGCAACCCGCGAGAAGACCTGACCCGACTGAATTTCACGAATGCGATTTAGATAAATTCTTCCAGGTGCAAGTTGTCCACGATCCAGTACAGCGATCAGTGCACGTTCGTCTTGCGTTTCTTCAGCTGCAATAACAGCCATATGAAAGGGGCCATCGCTTGTACCACGCAAAAGACCATTCATGATCCCGCGAGCAGGAAGAACAGTGCTTATAATCACTTTGCGACTATTTGGAGGAATTACAACTTCTCTAGAAAGCTTGCGATCAAGTTCGCCACGAAGGATCTGAACTGCTGTCGCATCTCCAGGCCCAGTATTCCAAGGTCTGGGGCCTAACGGCTTAACTCCCATTAATTTATTGGGATGATATGGAGCCTCAAAGCTATTTTTTACTGAACCTCTTTTGAAACGCAGAGTAACCGGTTTTGAACTGGGATTAATCGCAATGGCAGCAACAGTGAGTAGGCCTCGAGCTCTGCGACCTCCAAGTTTGCTGGTGTCCTTCGGATAATATTTGTGATGCATATGAACACCAAATTCACCGTTGAAAGCGAATGTGGAGTTCCGCAGTGGTTGATTGGTTTCAGCAGCGATTGAGCTGCCCGGTGAAGTGTTGACCAGGATGCCCGGTCCTTTAACAATCTCCGGTTGATTGGAGTGCAGAACGGGCACATTGTTGAACCTCCCG
>QCUI01000105.1 GCA_003210775.1 Synechococcus sp. AG-679-A04 | reverse complement strand
GTGGCGTCTTCTCCGATCGGTTCTGGCCCTTCGGCCCAGGGGGTGGTGACAACCACCCTCGTTAATAGGGCGAAGAGGCCTGCACAGACACCCCCGGAGAGCAGGCGACGCAAGGTCAAACCTGGAATCGGAGCGAGGTCTTCCTTTTTATTGACGAGCATGATCGCGAACAGGATCAGCACGTTGACAGCACCGACGTAGACGAGCACCTGGGCTGCCGCCACGAAACTGGCATTGAGAAGCAGATATAAACCAGCTACTGCCAGGAAAACGCCTCCAAGCAAAAAGGCGGAGTAGACGATGTTGCTAAGCAGAACCACACCGAGAGCTCCCAGCACAACCACAAAGCTGAGCACCAGAAAGCAGATCAGCTGCGTTGACGCTGCGATCGTCATTCGGCACTCTCCTTGGGATCAGTGGACGCTGTAGTCGATTCTCCCGCATCCACTGTTGAAACAGCTGCTGCTGACTTCATGGCTGCCAGCACCTGATCAGGTCGCTGTCCGGCACGTGGACGATCGGGATCCACAACATGGGGATCAAGCTCGCCGGCAGGAAGGTAAGCAAGTTCTCGCAGAGGCAGAACTGATGGGTCGGTGGTCACGCTGGTGGGAAGACGCCCTAGTGCGACGTTGTCGTAGTTGAGGCTGTGACGATCAAATGCTGCCAGCTCATACTCCTCGGTCATCGAAAGGCAATTGGTAGGGCAGTACTCCACACAGTTTCCGCAGAAAATGCACACCCCGAAATCAATCGAGTAATTACGCAGCTCTTTCTTCTTGGTGGCTTTGTTCATCACCCAATCCACCACGGGCAGATTGATCGGGCAGACACGCACGCACACCTCACAGGCAATGCACTTGTCGAACTCGTAATGAATCCGTCCCCGATACCTCTCAGAAGGGATCAGTTTCTCGTAGGGGTACTGCACCGTCACAGGACGGCGCTTCATATGGTCAAAGGTGACAGAAAGACCTTGCGTGAGATTGCGCGCCGCATCAACGGCATCTCTGGTGTAGTCACCAACCTGTTTGAGAAAACCGAACATGGTCTGAGGAAGGGGAGACGGAGAGACCGCTTAAACAAGAGCCTAGGTAATTAAACCTAACCTCCGAAGGCGACCGGGAATGCAAGCTTCAGAGCTGCGGTCACAAGCAGGTTGACCAGAGCCAGCGGCAACAGGAACTTCCAGCCAAGATCCAGCAGCTGATCAATACGCACCCGCGGCGTTGACCAGCGCAGAAGAATGGCAATGAACACGAGCAGATAGGCCTTGAGCACGGTCATCACGATGCCTGTTGTGCCTGTGATCACCTGGACCAGAGGAGCATCGACCGACTGCCCCAACCAACCCGCTAGCCATTCAACGGGCAAGGGAAAGCCCCAGCCCCCGAGATAAAGCACTGAAACCAGCAGAGCTGACAGAACCAAATTGATGTAGCTGCCGAGATAGAAGAGAGCAAACTTCATTCCGGCGTACTCGGTCTGATAACCGGCAACCAACTCCTCTTCCGCTTCGGGGAGGTCGAACGGAAGGCGTTCACATTCCGCCAAAGCGCAGATCCAGAAAATCAGAAAGCCAACAGGCTGACGCCAGATGTTCCAGCTGAGGATTCCCGCTCCGGTTTGCTGGTCGACGATGTCGACGGTGCTGAGAGAATTGCTCATCATCACCACCGCAAGCACGGCAAGCGCGAGCGGAATCTCGTAGCTGATTGACTGTGCAGCTGCCCTAAGCCCTCCAAGCAGGGAATACTTGTTATTGGAGGCGTATCCACTCATCAGCAGGCCGATCGGCTGAACGCTGCTGAGGGAGATCCACAGAAAAATACCCACTCCCACATTGCTGATCAGCAGGTTCTGGCCGAACGGAACGATCAGCCAGGACAAAATCACTGGAACGACGACCAAAACAGGGCCGAGGGTGAACAGCAGACTGTCGGCTCTGGCAGGAATGATGTCTTCCTTGACCAGCAATTTGAGACCATCAGCCAGGGGCTGAAGAACTCCGAGCGCACCTGCATATTCAGGTCCAATGCGCTGCTGCACCGCTGCTGAGATCTTGCGTTCAAGCCAAACGGTGACCAGAACACCCACCACTGCCGCTACCAACACCAAAAGCATGGGTAGTGGCAGCCAGATCAACCGAGCTGCCTGCTCAGACAGACCGAAGCCCTCAAGAGCTTGACTGAAACTTCGTTCAAGATCGAGGCCAGGACTGACCAGGGCCGGTGCGCTGGTGG
>QCUI01000104.1 GCA_003210775.1 Synechococcus sp. AG-679-A04 | reverse complement strand
CGAGAACACTGCGCTCTTGCTCAGTGAGGGTCCAGCTGAGTGCATGTTTGGCATCCTCCACCTGGACGGGTCTGCGAAATCCAGGAATCGGGCAGGTTCCGTGAGCTCGGCACCAGTTGAGTGCCACCTGCACCTGATTCACCCCCCTTGCCTGCGCCATGTCAGCCATCGCCTGACGCAGAGGCAGCGAACCCGGCAACAGGCGCCGAAACAGCCCCGAACGCAACAGCGTTGCATCACTGGGTGTCCATCCAGGGCGGCGCGCCAGAACACCGAGAGCCAGAGGGCTGTAGGCCAGCACCTCCACACCAAGGTTGCGGCACACCTCGAGCATGCCGCCAGGCCTGATCGGTTCTGGCGCGAGTAGTGAAATCTGCACCTGCACGCTGGCCAGTCGTACGCCTCGTCGCGCCAGATGATCGTGAAGCAGCCTTAGACGCTGGGGGCCGACATTAGAAACACCAAGCTCACGCACTTCACCCTGATCCACCAAATCAGCGAGACCATCCAGCAGCGGGCGTTCCTGCCATGGAGCATATCGGGCCGTGCTCCAGTGCAGCTGCACCCGATCGAGCTGACCCCGCAGACGCTGCCGGCTGGCCTTAAACGCCTTCACCAGGCCGCGACGACCCAGGCGCCAGGGGAACGGAGCCAGCTTGGTGGCAACGATGAGCTTGGTGCGGGACGAGAGATCAAGCCCCTCCAGACACTGCCCCAGAAGCTCTTCACTTCGCCCATTCAACCGACCTGTGCCGTAGGAGTCCGCCGTGTCCACGATCTGGAGTCCGGCGGCAACGGCCGCTGCAAACCTGGCTTTCAGCTCTGGATCGTCTGTTTCGGAGCGATAGCCCCAGAGCAGTTGATTTCCCCAGGCCCAAGTACCGAATCCGATTCCTGTCACAACGCTGTGGATCGCTGCACGCCATGATCGCTTCAATACGGTCCTTGCGATGTTGCTCTCTGCTGCCGAAACAGCTCCCAATCGGCGAGAAAAGGGCTCTGCGCAGGATGCAGGCAACAGTGCTGCAGATGAACGCGTGCTTTGCTCTCACTGCGGTCGCACCGCCAGCAACGGCATCAGCTGCATCGGCATGTGCGTCGCCGACAGCGACTACTGAAGTAATGCGCTTCCTGCCCATGCACCAACACGCGGCCCTCGGATGCGCTCTGGTGCTTGGCCTGATCTGCCCAACCGCCGCTCAGGCCGATATTGAAACGTTTGCAGGTCGATATCAGACCAAAAGCAGTGGTTGCCGCTTCCTCTCAACGACTGGGCAAAAGCGTGGCTGCCGTTTGATCCAGATCGATGGCAGGACTCCAACGATCATCAGCATCCGCTTCATAGGGGCTGGCGATCAACCTGGGTCCAGCCAAAGACTCACATTCGTGGTGTCGGAATTGTCAACATCGCCCGTTCTGAATTGCAGCCTTGGCAACTGCCAACTGATATCAGCCAGCTGGCAAGGCAGGATCACCATTGTGTCCGAAGCGAACTCCGACGCCGATGGGATTGCGCAAGGACTGCCGAAGTCCTGGGCTGTGAGCCAGGGGAACTGCAGCGTCCGGGCTGGACGCATTCTCTGCCGTGCCGACTTACCTGCAGGAGGGCAGATCAGTGCCGAAGCACAACTCTGATCAACCAGTCAGCGTAATGAAAACGAAGGCGGCACCCAGATTCGAACTGGGGATAAAGGATTTGCAATCCTCTGCCTTACCACTTGGCCATGCCGCCGCTCGGAGCAAATCTGCTCCACTGGCGGATCGTATCAGCGAGACCGCCCCTGCTCTGCTGGTGATCAGCAACGGGCATGGCGAGGATCTGATCGCACTGAAAATCATCGAAGCGCTGCACCGACTGCAACCGGCCTGGAGCGTGAAGGTGCTTCCTCTCGTTGGCCAGGGCAGCTGCTTTCAACCCGCTGTTGAGAAAGGCTGGGTGCAGAGGATCGGGCCTGGGGCACGACTCCCCAGCGGCGGTTTCAGCAATCAGAGCCTTCGTGCTCTTCTTTCAGATCTCATGGCAGGCCTGCCACTGCTCACCTGGAAGCAATGGATCTGCCTGCAGAAGGAACGCAAGTCCACTGCCGCGATCCTGGCCGTGGGAGACCTGCTCCCGCTGCTGATGGCCTGGAGCATCCGTCGGCCGTTCGGGTTCATCGGCACTCCCAAGAGCGACTACACCTGGAGCAGCGGGCCAGGGCAAGCCCTGAGTGATCGCTATCACGCACTGAAGGGCAGTGAGTGGGATCCCTGGGAATGGCAGCTGATGAAACGGCGCGGCTGCCGCCTGGTGGCCATGCGCGACCGTCT
>QCUI01000103.1 GCA_003210775.1 Synechococcus sp. AG-679-A04 | reverse complement strand
ATGTGGCAGCCGACGCCGCTGTGGTCAACGCTGCGCGCACGGGTCTCAACTGGGCCCGGGAACGCACCGGTCACTCCCCATGGTTGATGGTCAGTGTCAGCGACGGTCGCGATGCCCATTTTCGCAAGGCTGTCTTTGATCCTTCCCGCTGCCCTTCTGATTGTGCGCGGCCCTGCGAGAGGGTCTGCCCGGCTGATGCCATTCAATCTGGTCCTGGTGTCGACCCCAACCGTTGCTACGGCTGTGGGCGCTGTTTACCGGCCTGCCCCCTTGGTCTGATTGAAACCTCCGATCACCGGGTGGGGCTCGACAACCTTGCCCATCTGCTGGCAGAGCTCCAACCCGATGCACTTGAGGTTCACACCGCACCTGGGCGTGTGCAGGACTTTGATCGCACGCTGAACCAGGTTGCAGCTGCCTCGATTCCACTGCGAAGGCTCGCGGTGAGCTGTGGCCTTGAGGGGCATGGCCTGCGCCCCGAAGACCTGGTCACGGAGCTCTGGGGGCGCCACGAGACCCTGCGCAAACATGGGTTTCGTCCTCTCTGGCAGCTTGATGGACGGCCGATGAGTGGCGATGTCGGTGCAGGCACGGCCCGTGCGGCCCTGCGGCTCTGGCAGCAGGTTCGGACCAGCGCACCTCCTGGGCCGTTGCAGCTGGCGGGAGGAACCAATGGCGCGACCATTGGCCTGCTGGATGGTCTTGGTCTGCCGCGTTCCAGTGGTCCTGCCGGCGTCGCTTTCGGGGGCATGGCACGTTCGGTTGTGCAACCTCTTCTGCAGGAGGCGGAATCGCGCCGAAGCACACTGCGCGACTGGCCCTTGGGCTGGGACAGAGCTCTGGCGCTGGCACGGGATCTTGTGATTCCCTGGCTTTCTCGCCCCTGACTGTCCCGATTGGAGACTCAGTCCTGCTAGAAGGCGTTCAGGTCCTGATGAGCACTGGGAGCCTGGGCCATGAGTACTGAGCGCATCACCGATGATTTGCAGCGGCTGCTCGCGCTGTTGCCAACCGCAGTCCAGAAGGTTCTTGCTTCCGCTGACCGACGTGATCAGCTGCTTGAGGTCGTGCTCGATCTCGGTCGGATTCCTGAAGCTCGTTATCCAGGTCGTTCGGTTGAACTCGGTGGGCGCTGCCTGGAGCGCCAGGATCTTCTGGAGATGGTGAGCAGGATCGGCCAATTCGGTGCCGATAATCGAGCAGGCATTGAGCGAACACTGCATCGCATCAGTGCCATCCGTAATCGGAGTGGTGATGTCATTGGCCTCACCTGTCGAGTTGGACGTGCCGTTTTCGGAACAGTCGCCATCGTTCGTGATCTGCTCGACAGCGGAGAGTCTTTGCTGCTGATGGGACGCCCCGGTGTGGGCAAGACCACAGCTCTGAGGGAAATTGCCCGTGTTCTTGCAGATGATCTGCACAAGCGGGTCGTTGTGATCGACACCAGTAATGAAATCGCTGGTGACGGAGATATTCCACATCCAGCCATCGGTCGTGCCAGGCGCATGCAGGTGGCCAGGCCTGAACTCCAGCATCAGGTGATGATCGAGGCGGTGGAAAACCACATGCCTGAGGTCATCGTGATTGATGAGATCGGCACTGAGCTGGAAGCTCAGGCAGCACGCACGATCGCCGAGCGGGGGGTGATGCTTGTGGCCACCGCCCATGGCAATGCTCTTGCCAATCTGATCAAGAATCCGACGCTGTGCGATCTGGTTGGGGGGATTGAGTCCGTCACCCTGGGTGACGATGAGGCACGCCGCCGCCGAACGCAGAAAACGGTTCTGGAGCGTGCCGCTGAACCCACCTTCCCGCTCGCTGTAGAGATGCACAGCCGCCATCGCTGGGCGGTCCATGACGACGTTGGACGCACGGTGGATCTGTTACTGCGTGGACAAAGCCCCAGGCCTCAGGAACGTGAACTAATGGCGGATGGCGGTGTCAGGCTTATCGACCCAGAACCGTCAACGCCGCAACCTCCTCAGCGGCTGCCTGCCCTGGCGGTTGTTCCTTTGCCAGATCCCAGCCGTTCCGTTCCCAGGAACCATGATCACCAAAAGGCTCCCACGGCTGAGGCCCCGCGTGAGGCCAAGCTGCAGGTGCTCTGTTGCGGACTCAGTCGGCAGCGACTGGAAGAGGCTGTCCGCTGCCATGGCTGGCCTGTCTGTGCCGTTGACGATCTGGCGTGTGCTGATGTGCTGCTGAGCGTGCGTCAGGGTTTGGGACGCCAGCCCGAGCTTCGCCGACAGGCAAGGGAGGCCGGGGTGCCGATTCTTGTTATCAAGTCGGACTCTCTTGCTCAGGTTGAGCGGGCTCTTGAACGCCTGCTCAACCGCCAGCCTCTGCCCAGGAAGGACCTGGGACCTGAGGGGGCATCAGGTCAGCGGGATC
>QCUI01000102.1 GCA_003210775.1 Synechococcus sp. AG-679-A04 | reverse complement strand
GGGGGGTATTCCTTCCTGCGCTGGCCATGGATGCCCTACCGGCAGCTGTTGCAGCGTTGGGTTGTGGTGGTGGGCAGTGCCCTTGCGCTTGCTGTGCTTGTGGATTGGCTGCTGCATGCTGCGCCTATGGCGGTGTGGTTTCAGTGCAGCACCCTGCTAGTCCTTGGCTTGAGTTTGGTGGTTTGGGGATCTTTGACGCGCCGTTGGCTGCATCCTTTGGCGAGGCAACAGGCATCTGGAAGGCTGGAGCGATCAATGGTGTTTCGGCGCCGAGCTTCTTTAGAGATTGCCCAATTCGAGACCGATGACCCGCCAAGGCGGCAACTGTTGCTGCTGTTTGTGGCATATCACCCGTCGCCATTGGAGGTGGAGCAGCTGCAGGCTTGCCTGGCTGAGCTGTCGCCGCAGGTGGGCTACGCAGTGGTGGTGAACGACCATCATCCAGGGGAGCCGGTGGATCAACTTCAGGCCGGAGCGGATTGCTTCCTGACCAATCGCGATAACCCTGGCTACGGGAGGGCTGTGAATCGCTTGGTGGTGCGGCTCGGCCAGCTCGCCCCCTACATCGGGGTTCTTAACACTGATCTCTCCTGGCAGCCGGGCACTTTTGAGCAGCTTGTTGGATGGTTGCAGCAGCATCCGCAAGTGAGTCTGGCAGTACCGCAGATCCTTGATGAAGCTGGCACTCCCCAGCGGCTTTGTAAGCAGCACCCAACCGTGCTGGGTCTGTTCAGTCGCCGCTTTCTACCGGGATGGCTCAAGCCCAACTGGCTGAAGCGTTATGACCGCTGGTACGTGATGGCGAATCAGAACTACCAGGAGGTGTTTGAAGCGCCCTATCTCAGCGGTTGTTGCATGTTGATCCGCAGTGAAGCCTTCAGCCGTGCAGGCGGCTTTGATGAGCGTTATTTCCTCTATCTCGAGGATGCCGACATCACCCGCAGCCTCGCTCGCGATGGTCAGTGTGTGCACCTGCCGGTCGCCGGCGTGGTGCATGGCTGGGGCCGTGGCAACTACCGCAACCTGGGCCTGATGGCCGTGAATCTCACCAGTGCCTGGCATTACTTCCGTAAGTGGGGCTGGGCGCTTTGGTGATTGAGGTTGTTCTTCCCACCTACAACGGTGCTGCCTATCTCAGGCAGCAGATCGCCTCGATCGATCAGCAGACGCTTCGTCCCCAGCGGCTGCTGTTGCGCGACGACGGCTCCAGCGATGGCACTACGGAGTTGCTCGCTTGCCTCAAGCGGGAGTACGGATCCTGGCTGGAGCTGCTGCCAGCGGATGGCAACCTTGGCTGCACTGCCAATGTGAACCGGCTGCTGGAAGCCACAAAGGCTGCTTATGTGGCGCTTGCGGATCAGGACGATGTTTGGCTGCCCCACAAATTGGAAGCTTCCCTGGCCTTGTTACAGCAGTTGGAGCGGAGCCAGGGAAATAAGACGCCCCTCTTGGTGCACAGCGATCTGGAATTAGTCGACGGCGAAGGGGCGTCGCTTGGAAGCACTTATCTGCAACGTCAGCGACTGGATCCATTGCGCACCGCACCGGAGCATCTGGTGCTCACCAACGTGGTGACCGGTTGCACCATGCTGCTCAATCGTGCACTGCTGCAAAAGGCTTTGCCGATACCTGCTGAGGCCCTGATGCACGACTGGTGGCTGGCTTTGGTGGCCAGTCGTATCGGTGAGATTGCCTTGCTTCCCGAGCCAACGGTGCGGTATCGCCAGCACGGCACCAATGTGCTGGGAGCTCAGGGGCTAGGTCTGAGCTATTGGATGCAAAGGCTGCGGAATTTGTTTGCTGACCCCTCTGCTGGCGGTCACACCCGGGCTGCCTTGCGACAGGCGGAGTTGTTTGAACAGCGCTACGGCCAGCCACTCTCAGCCTTGCCGGTTTTGTTGCAGCTGCCGCGCAGGCGTCGATGGTGGGCTTTGCTCAACCTTTCATCCGAGCAACGTCCGAGCAAACATGGTCCTTTGCGGTCGCTGGGGTTATACGGTCTCCTGGCTTGGCTACCGCGATGAAAGTCCGCCCCCTCATCCGCCGATTGCGCACCTCCGCTCAGGTGTTGCGTGGGGATCCAGGGGTGGTGCTGCGTTTGCCGCGATTTGTTTGGCGAACCCTGAAGGATGGGCCGCGAGCAAGCCTGGATCGTTTGCGTCGGCTTAGCGATCCGCTGCGATTCTCGGTTGACTATGAAGCTTGGCTCGCCGAATTCGGCATCACGGAGTCTGAAATAGAGGCCATGCAGGCCTGGGCCGAGTCACTAGCGGAACCTGCCCAGATTGCCGTGTTGATGCCGGTGTTCAATCCCAGGCCTGAGTGGTTGCAGGCGGCGATCGCGTCTGTACAGGCGCAGCTGTACCCCCATTGGCAGCTCTGCATCGCCGACGACTGTTCCACGGATCCCCGGATTCGCCCATTGCT
>QCUI01000101.1 GCA_003210775.1 Synechococcus sp. AG-679-A04 | reverse complement strand
CCGATCACCTTGTCGAAGCCCGACTCGGTCAGTGCCAAAACCTTTCTGTCGCTGGCAGATCGTCTTTCACCGATGGTGAGCAGAGAAGCCTGATCATGGTGTCAGGAGTCGGCCTCAGCGGACAACCCCTGCACAGAAGGCGTGTCAAACGGCAGGGGCGCGGTCAGGAGCGGGACTGGATTCTCTGGGGTGTACCGCTGGCAATGGTGGCAATTTCCAGCTTTTTAATCCTCAGCATCGAGCGTCAAGAAGCACTCAAAGGGTTGTCTACATTCTCCTTTAGCCTCGTAGGACTGCTTCAGTTCATTAATACCCAGCTGTGGTTGTCGCAGCTCGTGACTGCTCTTTTCGGGATCGTTATTGCACTGCTTTTGGCGAAATTAAGGCTCGATCGCTTAAAGCCCTTATTGCTTCCCATTTATATCTCCACAGTGATCAGCCTGATTGCTGTTCGAGTGATCGGAGTCACGGCCCTAGGAGCCCAGCGCTGGATCAGCATCGGGCCTTTCAATATTCAGCCTTCGGAATTCGCAAAATTATCGGCCATTCTTTTGCTGGCAGCCGTGCTCGATCGGCACCCTGTCGAAAGACCGGTAGATCTGCTGCGTCCGTTGGGAATCATCTCGATTCCCTGGTTACTGGTGTTCATCCAGCCCGACTTGGGCACATCGCTGGTGTTCGGAGCGCTGTTGTTAACGATGCTCTATTGGTCGGGAATGGCCTTCGAGTGGCTGGTTCTGCTGCTCTCGCCCCTAATCACGGCACTGCTCGCGGGGTTGTTCCCCTGGGGACTCGCCGCATGGATCCCATTCACCCTGGGCATCGCCTACCGATCTCTGCCCTGGAAAAAGGTCGCACTGGCTTTAGTCCTCGCAGTTCAGAGCGCAGCTGCAATGGTCACTCCCTGGCTTTGGAACAACGGCCTGCAGGATTATCAGCGCGATCGACTTGTGCTGTTTCTCGACCCCACGAAGGACCCCTTGGGTGGTGGATATCACCTCTTGCAGAGCACTGTGGGAATTGGTTCCGGAGGACTGTTTGGCACTGGCCTGATGCAAGGACAACTCACCAAGCTGCGCTTTATCCCCGAGCAGCACACCGATTTCATCTTCAGCGCGTTAGGCGAGGAGATGGGATTCGTGGGCACAATTCTTGTCGTGGTTGGCTTCGCACTTCTGATGGGGCGCCTGCTTCAGGTGGCAGGGAAAGCTCGCACCGACTTCGAATCGTTGGTGGTGATCGGCGTCGCCACGATGCTGATGTTCCAGGTTGTGGTGAACATCTTCATGACCATCGGCCTTGGCCCCGTGACTGGAATTCCACTGCCCTTCATGAGCTACGGACGCAGCGCCATGGTGGTGAATTTCATCTCCCTTGGTGTATGCCTGTCCGTGGCAAGGCGATCAAGACGAGCTCTGATCCGTTGAAAGACTCCACACCGCTGCTGCAGTCAATTCAGGCCTGCATGGCGACCGGCGTCCCCCCCGGCCAGGCCAGCGATAACAATGCCAGACGGCTTTGGTGGGGGGGGTTGGAAGTGCTGCAGGATCTGCTGGAGATCCAGGACAACACCGCCGCAGGCATCTGGCTGGCGGCACCACTGCCGGCCCTTTATGCACCCGATCTGCTCCAGCGCTTCCAGGGCTGGGTCTGGGCACCTGAGGCCCTCGATGTGCTGAGTGCCGCAGAGCGCTCAACCCTGCTCCCACTGGATCGCCTCAATGTCAAACAGACCCCTTTTCCATCGGCCACCTCCAACGAGCACTTCCAGCGCCTGCCCTTAAGAGAGTCCGACAGTCACGATCCACTGCTGATCGTGATCACAAGCCGGCTCCAGGTAGCCCTGGCCCTCCATGGCGAAGAGGGACAGCGACAGCTGCTCATGCGCAGTGAACCCGACATCCTTGGCCAGGCGCTGACGTTGGTTGAACAGCGTCTACGCCTCGATGCGCCAGATCAGGCCGACAGACTGCAACAGGCAGTTCGGCAACTCGGCCCTTTACAGAGCAGCAGCGATCTGGCCACACGGTTCTGGCCCTGCTTGGCGGAGCGGCTGGCAGGGATGGCACCCACGGTCATGCTGCAGACGGCGCAGGGGTCTAAATCCCCGTCACCCCCTCCACAGTCTGAGAATGATCAAGGGGATGAGGACGCTGAACTCTCTCTGCTAGAGGCCATCACCCATGAAGTGCGTACACCCTTGGCCACCATCCGCACCTTGATCCGCTCCCTGCTGCGCCGCCCTGACCTGCCCCAGCAGGTGCTTGGTCGCCTGCAGCAGATCGACACGGAATGCAGCGAGCAAATCGATCGGTTCGGGCTGATTTTTCAGGCGGCCGAACTGCAGAGGCAGCCACACCGCTCATCCGCGCTGGCTCGCACCGACCTTGGAGCGATGCTGAATCTTCTGGCACCGGGCTGGGAACAACAACTTCAACGCCGTGGATTGCATCTCGAGCTGAATCTGGAGAGTGGACTTCCCCCAGTACTC
>QCUI01000100.1 GCA_003210775.1 Synechococcus sp. AG-679-A04 | reverse complement strand
TGGCGAAACAGCTTGGGATTGAATATCGGGAAGGATTTTATAAGAACCGTTATGTCGGTCGGACTTTCATCATGCCTGGTCAGGCTGAAAGAAAAAAATCAGTGCGTCAAAAACTCAATGCATTAGGCACTGAATTTGCTGGTAAAAATGTTCTGATTGTTGATGATTCAATTGTTCGTGGTACTACCTCCAAGGAGATTGTGCAGATGGCGCGTGACGCTGGCGCTAATCAGGTCACATTCACATCGGCTGCACCTCCTGTGCGCTTCCCCAATGTGTATGGAATCAACATGCCCACAAGGGGAGAGCTTCTAGCTCATGGACGGTCAATCGATCAAATCGCAGATGTGCTTGCTGCGGATCATGTTGTTTATCAGAGCGTTGATAATCTTAAGAAAAGCATTGTTCAAGGTACTGATATCGAGGATCTCGAGATGTCCTGTTTTGATGGTCAATATGTGACTGGAGATATTGATGAAACCTACTTCAAGTGGTTGGAGGGTAACTTCAGTTCTTGAAATGAAGCTTTTACTTCAGTTTGAACGAATTCAGTTCAGTAGAGGAACAAGTTGAACCAGTGTTTCTTCTGCTTTGAATGTTAGCTGTGTGGGTTGATTGCTATCCAAGCTGATTGTTGTGTTGTGGATGCGAGCATGACGTCCTTTGTTGGTCACCACACCCACCAGATCTGCGCTTTCACAGACTGATACCAGGTGATCGGTTCGCTTGGCATCGCCGTTCAGGTTCACAGCGATCTCTCCAAGATCTCCACGTTTGCATCGGCGCAGTTCACTGAGGGAGAGGCGAATGAGACCACCGTTGTTGGTTCCGACCAGCACTTCTCCACTGTTGATTGATTCAGAGCAGTTGCCATCGGCGGGTTGACTGACGGCTCCCACAAGGTTTTCTCCGGGCAGCATGCGCATGGTCATTGGCCCTTGAGCCAACTTGCCCATCAAGGGCAGGCATTGCTCTTCAACCGGCAGGCAGAGAATTCGACCGATGTCACTCACCAGAGCGACCGTTCCACCTTGTTCGCAGATCACTGCTGAAAGCAGTGAGACGCCTTCCTTCAGCTTCAAGATGGTGGCGGCGCGACCCGAGAGCTCCTGAATCTCATCCAATGGAAGTCGTTTGAGGCGTCCGTCCGTGGTCAGCAGACCGAGAGACATGCGGCTGTTGCTGTTTTTGTCATCGACAGCGGGCAGTCGAAGCAGGGTGATGACTGTTTCGCCTTCTAAAGCGGTCGGCAGGAAACGCTCCAGTCCGCCAGGTTGCTGACCCGCAAACTCCCAGCGCACCAGTGCGATGCGACCACTGGCGGTGAGTGCCAGCAGTCGCGGTGCAGGGTTAATCGGCAGGATCAGTCGTGCCGGAGAGGGTTCGTCACCCAGACCGACTGCTTCATTCAGATGTAACCGGCCGAGTAGCTGGGGACTCACCACCTTCACCTGACCGTCGGTTTGGATCAGGATCCGTGATTCAGGTGGCAGAGCATCGAGGGCCTGACGGCGTTGCAGTTCGGCATTGGGTCGCTGGCTTGCAGCTCGTTCCGCCAGCAGGTGATCGCCTCCTTCCACCAGACGAGTGCGGCGTGGGGTGGCAAAACGTTTTTTCAGTTGGCGGAGTTCCTGAACCAGGGCATCCAGCAGCTGTTCGCGATTGTCCAGTAACAGCCTCAGTCTTTGCCGTTCAGCTCGCAGTTCATCAGCTTCCTGGCGCAGGCTCTGCTGCTCCAGCCCAGTGAGCCGCCGCAATGGCATGGCTAGAACTGCATCAGCCTGCCGCTCGCTCAGATCCAGCTGCACCATCAGGCTCGCTCGGGCCGTTGATGCATCCCGCGCCTCTTGAATCATGGCGATGACTTTCTGAAGGGAAGCCAGGGCCGTGATCAGACCTTCCACCACCTCGAGCCGGTCTTCCGTTTTGCGCAGGGCATGGCTGGTCCGGCGAATCAGCGTTAATTCCCGATATTCCAGGAAGGTCTGCAGCATTCGACGCAGCGACAGTTGCCGAGGTTGACCGTCCACCAGGGCCAGCAGGATGGCTCCGAAATTGCTCTGCAGGGACGTGCGTCGCTGTAAGTCCTTCAGAACGGTGTCTGTATCGGCGTCTCGCCTCAGTTCCACCACAATTCGCATCCCTTCGCGGTCGCTTTCATCGCGAATGTCGGCAATGCCACCGATCTTTCCGTCGTTGACCTGTTCAGCAAGCTTTTCGATCCAGCCAGCCTTGCTCAGTTGATAAGGCAGCTCAGTGACAATCACCGCATTGCGCTTATGTTTGCCCTTTCCAGGCTGCACCTCTTCGATATGGGTGACGCCCAGCATCGGAATGCTGCCGCGACCGCGGAGATAGGTGTCGCGAATCCCTCTGCCCAGCAGCACTTCACCGCCTGTGGGGAAATCTGGCCCCGGGATCAGAGCCAGTAACTTCTCATCGCTCAGATCCGGTTTTCGCACCAGCGCCACCAAGCCATCCACCACTTCACCGAGGTTGTGGGGGGGAATGCTGGTGGCCATGCCGACCGCAATGCCGGCGCAGCCGTTCAGAA
>QCUI01000099.1 GCA_003210775.1 Synechococcus sp. AG-679-A04 | reverse complement strand
TCAAGTGGATAACACTAGCTTACGGAATAAACGACAGAAAGGATCGCTCAATTGAGGTGCTTGCCGGTACCTTTTTGTCGACGCTTGCAGATAATTAATGGGGCATCGCCCTCAAAGAAGAAGAAGAAGAAGAAGAAGAACGAAAGGCAGCTCGCCTGCACATTCAACGGCATACTTAAGGGTATGCCAAGGAGATTTTGGCATAGAGCTGGAGAGATGCTAGGTTCAGAAAAAGATGATTTCAACAATGAAGCCTTTCGTACACATCATGACCAGCATCATTGTTCTAGGCACTTGTGCTTCTAGCCATGCTGGATCTGTCACAGCGACAGGCTTCGACAAATCAGCAACAATCGATGGCCTGAAAACAAATGTGCCGCAAGGTGCAACGATCACAGACACAAGCTGCGAAACAGTTGGTGTTCCTTCCGGAGGCGACAACAAATTTCGCTGCACCGTGACTTGGGATTAATCGCTTGAGATGATGGCTGGGCAAAGAGTCAATCAAAGCTAGTAAAGACAAGAAAAGTGACGGATAGATTAAAACATCAGTACCTTCGCTACGGACAAGAACCAATCATCAATTATTCCAAGAGCAGAATTAATCTTTGAATTTAATCAACAGCACAAACCATCACGCCTGAAACGTCATTGGTATCATTGTCGAGGATGGTCAACAAGACCACAACTAACGAAAAATTGAGCAAGCTTTTTCAGCATTGATCAATGAATGAATTGATTCGACGATTACAAGAACAGCCAGATGATGACAGCATTCCTGATCTCGTCATAGCAGCCGAAGCCAATTCAGATGTTGATCTCAGCAAGGATTTGGCACTTCTCAAGGGTGTCTGGGAACTTCGCTGGAGCAGTGCAACTCAGCCTTGGCTGAAGCAAGCGAACTGGTTAGAGAATCTTCAGGTTCTCGACCCAGTGAATTCTCGAGGAATGAATCTCCTACGCCTTGCCGGTCCGCTGGGGGGGGGCAGCAGCAGTGACGGTTGAGGCTGAGCTAAGCACTGATGGTGCAAATCGTGTGGGAGTCCGATTTCGCAAAGGTGGATGGAGAGGGCCGGCCTTGCCGGGTGGACGACGGCTCGAATTGTTCAAGACCGTAAAACAGTCATTTCCAGCATGGCTAGACATCACCACACTCACAGAGGAGCTACGTATCTGCCGGGGCAATGCTGGAACGACATTTGCCCTTCTCAAGAGGCATGACATGGAAGTCTCTGACTTCTTTCCCGATTTCCCCAAGTCAAGCGACTGAGATTTGGGGAACAAATGGGGAAGTTATTCGCTCTTCTGACGCTCCCAAAATCCGTTCCAGCATTTGGCAATCAACCTCGCAGGAGGACTTGTCAGCGACAGGCACCACTACTAGAACATCCGTATTAGCGGAGTGTCCATGTCAGTCGATCACGCCTCAGGAACCGCCCCACCAGCCGAGCAACGCCCTGAGTTCCTGGATGTGAAGCGAGGCGACTTCGTGATTGTGCAGGAGCCACAGACCATTGCCCACGCCAAGACAGGTGGTTGGTGGATGGGACATGTGATCTGGATCGACGGTGGCGCTCGCAACCCCGAAATCAACTCGATGTTTCAGATTGCCGATGTCGATGACGGAGCAATCAGATGGGTGAATGGGGATGAGGTGCTCAAGATCCTTCACTGCCTCGACGGGCTGAGCGATTCGTTGTAGGAGACATGGGTGGGCGCAAAAGCGCTGCGACTTCAATGTTGCAACTTCTCGCTTCTGACAAGGCTTTAACTTCCTCTGGGTAAAGCTCTACAACCCACTCACCCTGACCACCCTTGATCTTGCCAGTGACTATGTGAGTGTGCCTGACACAACTGGTTTCGTTAGTTGTGAGTGTTTTCCTGTTGATTACCAGATTGGAAAGAACTCTTTTACTTCTTTGAATCCATCAGTCCTGTATTGACCGTACTCTTTGTATGTCATGACACGATCTGATGTTGGAATCTCAATACCAATAACTCTGAAAAATTTTCTCTCGCAATCTCTACTCACTAATTCTTGAAATCCTTTAACTTTGATAAGGACTGGTGTACCTTCTAGCGCCCAATCATAACACCTACCATGTGTCTCATCTAGTTTGTTTTTACGCACAATTGCAAGTGGTATCAGTATAATTAAAGCAATGATGCAGAGCTTTGAGAAGTTCATAATCAGAAAGGCATCTCCAGCTTGCGAGACCTGAAGGCTAGCGTTTCCATATCCTTACCCATGTCATAGGACAGCATCTTTTTCAAAAGTTCACCCCTATGGCAACTTGGCAATAATCTAGTTGGCACAAATTTAGTCATTGGATATTGCGGAGTTTGTGCAAGTTGTGGGGTTGTTATTTCCCAATTCTCTTCTCTACAGCGCAAAAATTGAAGATCTACTCCCTATAGAGACCGCAGTGGTCATAAGCAGGACGGGCGACAAAATCAAATTCGATATTGGCTACGACAAGATCACCCTCAAAGTCCACATAGCAGAGAAGTGGGAGTGGTGCGGGAACGATGCAATCATGCTTCGCCCCTCACGCTGATTTGAACTTCAAATAGTCATATCCATTTGTTCCTGAATGCCTATTCACCAAAGTTATCAAAGCGCTCTTCTGCTTAGGTGTACCCCAATGCTCACTGGTTGCTAACACTGATTCTTCACCCATTC
>QCUI01000098.1 GCA_003210775.1 Synechococcus sp. AG-679-A04 | reverse complement strand
GATATAACTTGCCAACCAAATGGGTTTACCTTGATAGAACTGGTTATTACTGTTTCAATTATTGGAATATTAAGCAGCATTGCTCTGGTCAATCTATCATCAACCTGGTCAAAAAATCGGTTACTGGCAACAACAAGAGATCTGAAGATCTGGCTGAGCGAGCAACGCAGCTATGCAAAGACTCAGAACATCACATGCCTCATCACAATCGATCACATCAATCAACGATTAGTCAGCACAAGATATTTAGGCCAATCCAACCAACCTTGCAAAGGTGGCAGATCAGAGAGTAGAGAAGGCATTTTTGACTTGGCAGAAAACTTCGGCAATGCCAGTGACAAGCTTTCGCTGATCAGCACACCATCAACAGATCCTGCCCACAGCGACGGTGGAATCCTTTTTTCACTGCAAGGATTCAGCCAGAATCATCAACTAACATCAACAGACACTCTTGAATTGAGACTAGCCCACGCTGATTTGCAAGAGCAACGTTGCATCAGGATCATCTCCCCTATTGGAATGATTCGTGATGGACGAACGAAAGCTAATGATCCACAATGCCATTATGACAAAATCAGCTGACCGGTTTCGGCTTCACCCCTGTCAGCGCAAAGTTTGGGCTTCAGGATTCACATTGGTTGAGCTGCTAGTTGCTTCCTCGATTGCTGCATTACTTTCAATTCTCACCTGGACAATCTTGATTGAAAATACAAAAGGAAATATCAGAAGTGAATTCAGGCGGCGCCTGCATGAAGACTGGAAGCAGGCAACGACATTGATTCAGTCAGAAATATCCAAGAGTGATTTAATCACAGCCGACAATATTACAGCTGATTCGATTCCTGATGAGCGTTGTCAGTTACTTCAGGATTCAAACGCACGTCTGAAGCTACGCATGCATCTGGTGGGGACATTGCCCGAAATCATCTATGGCACCCGAACGATTGGAAGTCTTCCAGATAGCGAAAACCATCAATGGATGGGTAATCCCGATGATGGGGTTTTAATTCGCTGCGGTCCCGAAAGAGAAATCGATGCAGAAGGAAAGATTCAATACCGTCAAGGTTCCTACCATCAATCAATTTTATTGGATAATCTTGACCTCTCCCAAGGTGACGGTCTTGAAATCAATCAATCAACAGGCAGTGAAAAACTGGTTCAATTTTCCTTGAGTATGAATGAAGCCATTGCTCAAAATCCTTCAGAGACAAACCGCACAAAAATACTGAATAGCAGTGGGTTGTCAAGAATCAATGAAGTTCAACACATCCCCGCCGACACATCCTCTTGTCAGACCATATGCCAAACCAAAGATGTTGATTGCGGCCAGGGCGTGACAACAGTGCTTGAAGAGGATCTTCGCTTTTACTATGCAGAGAACGAGCCAGAGCCGGTTTTCGGGACCAAAACAATTTGCACCAATCGATCATTAGAGTTGAGTGATGGCATCGCAGGTGCAAATGGCCATTATGTGATTGATGGATATCCAACGCCAACACGCAATAATTCAGAAGGTGGCGGTGTCACTCTTGAAGGTGGTGCTCGAAGGAATATTCTGCTTGGAACTCCAGCTGACGACATTCTCGTCGGTGGTCCCAATCACGACGGATTGATCGGAAGAGGTGGAAATGACGAACTTTATGGGAATGCAGGTAACGACAACATCGTTCCATGGGTCTCAACTTCAGCTGAAACCACGACTGTGACTGTGGATGGTGGAGATGGGTTTGATCGCATTTATCTCAAGGGTCTTGAAGCCAATTACAACCTTGATTGCAACGGCAACTCTTGCGAGTTGGAGTCCAATTCCGGTGGCAAATTAATTCTATCCAATGTGGAAGTGTTGATGTTCAAAACAAGCACTAATCGCCTGGTTGATTGATGCATGGGATTCAGATGGCAACACGCCACATCAAACTCAGCAAGCACTCAGGTTTCAGTCTGGTTGAAGTGTTAGTGGCCTTCTCAATCCTGGTGATCATCCTGATGGCCGTTTTACAGTCACGTATTGGCAGTGTTCGTCGCATCGAACAAACTGGTGATCTGAACCAGATTCAGGACAAGGTTCGCTCCGATCTCGCAAACATCCGTAAACAAGCACTGAAATGGCAGTGTGTTCAAGGCACTGCCTGCAGTGGCCTCAGCAAAGATCGAGACAATCCGCCTCTGTATAACGATTCTCACTGCGATAGTAATAGTCCGCTTGCCGACTTCCCCGTCCAGACAGAAACATTACTCAGTAACAACGAGAACATCGAACTCATCAGGACTGTTGAGGTTAATGGCAGTCGACTGGACATCAGCTACACAGGGAAAGCCAGAGACAAATCATTCAACACAAACACTTCAATCATCCCTCAGGCCATGAATTGGTGCGGCTGAATGACTAGTTAGTTGGCCTGATTCAATTTCAGCACAGCCATGAAGGCTTCCTGCGGCACATCCACCTTGCCCATCGCCTTCATGCGCTTCTTACCTTTGGCCTGTTTCTTCAGCAGCTTTTTCTTGCGCGAAATATCACCGCCGTAACACTTTGCCAGCACGTCTTTGCGCATGGCACTGATGCTGGTGGAGGCAATGATGCGACTGCCAATCGATGCCTGCAGTGGAATCTTGAATTGCTGGCGAGGAATCAGCTCTTTGAGCTTTTCCACCAGTCCCTTACCCACGTTGTAGGCCTTATCACGGTGCACGATCGTGGTGAGCGGGTCAGCCCGT
>QCUI01000097.1 GCA_003210775.1 Synechococcus sp. AG-679-A04 | reverse complement strand
CAATGTGATCGCGCGTTATTTCGAACAAAACCAGGCAGAGGCTCTTGACCTGGGCAAAACCGTGATCGACACCATGTTTGAAGCGGTACCGGACTGGACGCAGACCCAGGTGCGCTCACTGCTAGGCAGCTTCTGCTTTAGCAACGACACCGTCTTCAAAGAGGTTGGCAAGCTCAGCGGTGGCGAGAAGGCACGTCTTGCACTGGCACTGATGCTGCTTACACCTTGCAATCTCCTGGTGTTGGACGAACCTACTAATCATCTCGACATCCCAGCCAAGCAGATGCTGGAAGACGCCCTCTGCGCCTACGAGGGAGCTGCACTACTCGTATCCCACGACCGGTATTTCATCTCTCGTGTCGCCAATCGCATCGTTGAGCTGCGGGATGGCGAACTGGTGCTTTACCGAGGGAACTACTCCTATTACGTAGAGAAGAAAGCCGAGGAGAAAGAAGCCGCCGAAGCCGCCCTCCAACAGGCACAACAGGAAGCAAAGAAAAAGGCCAAACGAGAGAAGCAGAAAGAGCGGGATGCGAAACGAAGACGTGCGGCTTGAGTCCAATCCGACGCTCTACAAGACGAAACTTCACAAACTGTTAGGCAGGAAGACTTATTTCCCTTTACCCGTTCTGAACGTGTGCATAGGCTGACATCACCGATCCCGGCACTCGATGAGAAACACTGAAACTCAGTCCGCCGGTATCAGTGACGTCAACCTGAGCAGCCCCAATCCAGCAGGTGAACATGAGCAGACATGGGATGCCGTGGAGACCTATTTCGAATGCATCACCACATGCTCCCTGGATGATGGTGAATGCATCACACGCTGCGTTGAGCAACTGAAAGATGCGGATGACGACTGACCCAGATCAGGGCATCTTCAGAGCACGCATTTCAACGGGCCTCACCGTCACAGGCAGTTGCCGTCCCTGTCGCTGGATGTTGAGGACCAGTGGCTGACCAACACCGCTGCGATCAATGGCGGTCACCACTTCAGCTGGATTACGCACTGGCTGGCCGGCCACTGACACGATGACATCGTTGACCTGAAGACCGGCCAAAGCTCCAGGGCCACCAGGCATCACCGAACGGACAACTGCACCGGGGGGCACGGTCCCGTTAGGCATCGATGCAGGAATCGTCGAGAGTCCAATCCCCACCATGGGGTGACTGGCTCGTCCCTCGTTCACCAGCTGCAGGGCGATCGTTCTTGCTCTGTTGATCGGGATCGCGAATCCAAGGCCAGCGCCTGGGCCCGAGCGCACCAACGTGTTGATTCCCACCACCTCACCGGCGGAATTGAGCAAAGGGCCACCGGAGTTACCGGGGTTGATCGCAGCATCGGTCTGAATCAGATCCAGACGTTTGCCCTGAATGCCGAGCTGGGAAACGTTCCTGTTGAGGTTGCTCACGATTCCCAGGGTCACGGTGTTTTCAAGACCGAAAGGATTGCCGACAGCGATAGCCCAGTCACCAACACGCAGTCGGTCCGAATCGCCAAGAGGAGCAGTCGGCCAGAGACCTCCTGCATCGAGCTTCACGACCGCGAGATCGGTCACCGAGTCCTGACCCACCACCTGGCCGGAAACTCTTCTGCCATCAGGCAATCCCACCATCACCCGATCCGCGTTCTCAACGACATGGGCGTTGGTGAGCACCAGTCCCTGGCTATCAAAGATCACACCACTGCCCTGACCACGTTCGACGCGAGATCTGGGAGCCGCCGAGCCCTGCAAACCAAAGAATCGCTGAAAGAAGGGATCGATCAGCAGTCCGTCTGGCAACCCCGAACCACCGGCTGTTCGCACCGTTCGCTGCGTTTCCAAAGTGACCACCGCAGGACCGCTTTTCGCCACGGCCGCTGCAACAAAGGATTGAGACGCCAGACCGGCTGAGGCTGAGGGCTGAGGTGCCGCGATAGCACTCCTCTGTGGCAAAACCAGCCCAACTGGTGCCACGAACGACAAGCCCATCATCAGAGGCAGGACCCGGCGGCTGACACACGTAACCGGAGAAGGCTTCTTGACAGAACTGAGGGGTGCCACAGCCATGGAGAGGGCAAGGTCGAATTTCGAGAAACTGACCTTAATGAGGGCAATCCAACGCGGATAGGGGGGATCGCCATTGATTCCATGACCAGATGCAACCAACAGTGCGCCATGAACGAGCACAACTGGGCGAGCAATAGCGATGATGGACGCAAGAGAGGGTGTGTCCCAGCTCGACAACCGCCGTCATCCCATGATCAGCAGTCTTTTTCCCCTGATTTACGGACTGGTCTTCCTGGCCCTGCTTTGGCAAGCCTTCAGAGTGATGGGACGCGGGTTCAGCGCAGCAGTGCGTTCTCCAGGAGCGACTGCCCCACCTGCAGACCGAACCGGCAAGGTGACGATTCACCCGGAACTCCTCGATGGTGATGGCCGATTGACCGAGGAAGACCTTCTCACCGTTCGATTCAGTGGTGAGGACGAGACTGGCGAACCTGGCGTGCACCCCAATGAATAGGTTAGGTAGGAAAGCTGTCCGGCAGCTTGACTCGGACTCGTAGGGGGAACCTTCTGGTGGATCAAAGAACACGGATCGTTGCCGCGGTAATCAAATCCGTGAAACTTCCTCCCCGCTTTCGCTTGCGGCTGCTCAAGGAGGATCCCGTTCGTCTTGAACTCAGCCTCACTCCCGCCTACGGCAAGGATCCAATCCAGGTAGGGCTGGTGGAATCACTCGATCTGGTCGCCAGACGCGACCGCGAAGGGCGAATTCCCCGGGATCTTCAAG
>QCUI01000096.1 GCA_003210775.1 Synechococcus sp. AG-679-A04 | reverse complement strand
GCAACACATCCATCAGTGGGCATGCTTCAAGAGCAACCATTGAATGAAAGGATGTCGCCGCTCAACCTTCAGGACGCATTACGGCAGCAGATTCCTGGGGTTGATTTGTTCGACTCAGATGATCTTAATCAGTTGGTTGAGCTTCTTTCTATGGAGTACTCAATCAATTCTCCAGAAGAGCTCAAGGCCAGATTTGTTTGCGCAAAGCAGCTGATTTGGACTGATGAGGATAAAGTTGAGATTGATGGTTGCGAATCATTTGAATTCAATGAATTACTGATCTATATCAAAGAGATTGATTCCTGATTGGAGTCAATTAAGAGCTCAGATTAGCCTCGTATTACTGACTCGGCTGTCATTTTCTGATCATCAACACAACACGCGCACAGCTCATCGAGGCGGAGAGACAGGTGCAGCTGATGCAGTGCGATGAGCTGCAGGCCACGCGCACAACCTCGAGCAAGGTTCTGCTGAATGTGGTCGCGATCCTCTGGAGTCAGATCAGGCTGCTCAAGGCAATGGATGTGGGTGGCAATTTCATCGTTCACCGAGATACCGGCTTCAAGCAAAACGGGGATTTCGAGAAACATGCAGGGCTCAGCAACCGACCTCCATTTTCACTCGCCGAAGAGGTGGCTGCACGAGTTGCTCGAGACGTCCGACAGTCTTGCCTGAGTCTTTGCAGTGGACCCGCCAAGCGTCTCAATCGCGAGAGCTGAGACGGCCCTTGATCAACGTGCAGAGGCCAGGCTCATGCTCTTAAGGGCCAGCGCAAGCTCGGAAATCTTGCTGACACCACCCTTTGTGCCGATGGGTGGGAGCTGATCAACATCAATCGACTCCTCAAGATCCGTCCCTTTCCTGAAGACCGCCCGATCGATGACCATCACTGGGTTTCCGCCGAAGAGCTTGGTTGGATGCTTCGTGGTGATCAGCGTCACCGGCACCAACTTCGCCAGATCAGTGAGGCGTTCCCAGACGGCGGGATCCAGCTGATCCTGCAAAGCGAAGCCAGCGGAGAACTCCATCAGCTCAAGGATCCGAGCTGTGTTGATGGAATCGACAGCGGCGGCAGTCTGGTGCTCATGCTGCAGTGCAGTCAGCTCGCGCTGAGCGGTCTCCAGGGCGCTTGCAACGATCTTCGGATCCATCGCCTCAAGCGTGGTGATGGTGGCCTCCAGCTCGGCCTCTCGCGGGTTGAACGGTGCGCTGCTTTTGGCGCGTTGGAAGTTGAGAGCCCGTTTCTCAAGATCCAACCTTCCAAAGTGAAAAACGGCCCGGATCAGCAGCTCGGTGGCATCAGCCAACAGAACACTGCGCCTGCCCACCTCGCAATGGATGTTCGAACAGGTCAGCCAGCGCGGTTGCTTCTTTGAGTCCAGTCGCCGCTGCAGGGGTTTGCTGCAGTAGCCGCAGACAACACGGCCTCGAGTCGGGTGTTCGGGTGCATGGCAGCGAGGCCCGCGCCGGGGATTCGAGAATTTATCGAGCAGTTCCTTCTGTTCTGCAGGAGTCAGATAGCTGGTGAAAGCGTTCGGAATGATCGAGGCGTACTCACGCTGACGAACTCCCTTGTCTTTGCTGCCTGTTGCCAGAGATCCATTGAGGGCAGGGCTTGAGAGCCAGGTTCTCCAGACACTGCGGCTTTTTTCGTAACCGAGCTCCTCAGCAATCCGCTTGGCGGCGGCTGTGATGGTGCGCTCCTGTCGCATCAACTTCAGAACCTTCTCGACCTGCTTCTTGAGATCAGGATCGATCTCAACTCCACAGCCGGTGCGTGTCAGACGGAGCCCCCAAGGTGTCTGCCCAACGAACAAACCCAGTGCACGCCTGGCGTTGAGACCATCATTGATCCGTTCGCGGATTCTTTCCCGTTCACCAGTGGCCAGGGCACCGAGCAGGTCGAACATCTGCCTGCCGCTGGCAGTGCTCAGGTCGATTCCGTCATCCAAGGCCCTGAGGATCGGAGCACCGGGCGCGGTGAAAGCCTCATAAAGCTCAGCTCTGGCTGTGATGGAGCGGGTGAGCCGGTCGAGCTTGCAAACAATCACCGCATCGACGGAGCGGGCCCGAACCATCTCCATGAGCTGACGGAACTGAGGGCGGTGATCCTTTCCGCCACTCATCACGTCCACCAGCACCTCAGTGGCCCCGGCCTCGATCAGCCGTCGCTTCTGATCCTCGAGGGAGAGGCCGCCCTCTTCCTGCTTGGTGGTCGAGACGCGGGCGTAACCGACGGTGAGAGGCACTGCAGTGACTGGGAATTACTCAACATGGTAACTCGTACATACTTCACTATCTGCGGGACAAAGCCGCAATCATTCGTCTTCCATGGGCCGTCCAAGACAGCAATCGAGACACCGGCGTGGGATTTAATGCGGCCACGCAACAACGCCGATTAGTGCCGCTTGAGGAGGACCTGATCAGTCAAGCGAGTGATCAGTGCAACGTCCTGGATCAAATGGAAAAGCGTCGACAGCTGGATCAAGCAATGCATCGTTTATCCAGAAACGAACAAGGTGCTCTGGTGGAGGTGATCCTGAAAGGGCGAAGTCTGAGAGACGTGGCTCAACAAACTGGTGTCAGCGCCATGACTATTCAGCGTCGCGTCAAGCGTGGGCTTGCCCAGCTACGTGAACAACTCAGCGTTCAGCTGGAGCTGGCCTGATCTCGTTCGATCTGCTGCTCAAGGGTGCTGATTGCGGCCGTCACAGCAGCGATCTGACGCTCAAGCCCATCACGCCAGAAGCGCATCATGCGCAGTTTGCGCTCCTGGTGATGACGCTGCCAGTCGCTGTCTGCGCATGGAGAGCAGCCAAAAGGAGGAAACATCCGATAGATCGGTAACTGCTCCCATCCTGGCCAAAAAGGGTCCATCACCGCGTCTGTGAA
>QCUI01000095.1 GCA_003210775.1 Synechococcus sp. AG-679-A04 | reverse complement strand
TGCTGATCGGTTCCGGCAACCCTGAAGAAGGAGAACTGCGTCCTCAGCTCCTCGACCGTTTCGGAATGAGCGTTGAGGTACGGACAGTTAGAGACCCTGAACTTCGTGTTCAGGTGGTGGACCAGCGCACAGCCTTTGACACCGATCCTGATGCGTTCAGTTCCTCGGTTGAAGCTGGACAAAATGCACTTCAAGAACGGGTGGTGGAAGCACAGCAGAGGCTGGATCAGGTGGAAATCGACGATGACCTGCGCTTGCGGATTTCCGCAGTTTGCGGCGAGCTGGATGTCGACGGTTTGAGGGGCGACATCGTAACCAACAGGGCTGCAAGAGCACTGGCGGCCTTTGAAGGCCGCACTGAAGTCACTGAAGAAGATGTTGCCCGCGTGGTGTCTTGCTGTCTTCGACACCGACTTCGCAAAGATCCCTTGGAGCAAATTGATTCCGGAGATCGTGTGGTGAAAGTGTTCTGCAAAGTATTCGAACGCAGTGAGACCAGCGACAGAGCCGAATTCGAACTAGCCCTGGTCGCTTGATGAGCTCTCAGCAGTAGCCGTGCGCATTCTCGGCATCGACCCCGGTCTCGCCCGAGTTGGTTACGGGGTGATTGATACCTCTGATGGTCAGCAGACCATGCTCGATTGCGGCATTATCCGTACCGATCCGGGGTATTCAGAAGGCGAGAGGATGGTGGTGATCGCCCAAGACTTGCGGCAGTTGATCAGGGCCTGGCGACCGGAATTGGCATCTGTCGAAAAATTTTTCTTCTACCGATCCAGCAACACCATTGCCGTCGTACAGGCTCGCGGTGTGGTGATCATGACCCTGAGCAGATTCGGGCTGCCGATCGTCGAGTTTCCGCCGATGCAGATCAAACAGGCTCTCACCGGCCACGGCCATGCCGACAAGGATGAGGTTCTTGAAGCCGTGATGCGCGAGCTCAACCTTGAGTCTCCGCCCAGACCCGACGACGCCGCAGATGCACTGGCCGTTGCATTGACTGGATGGTTTCAGAGATAGAAACTCAGATATCGATAGCGATAGCTGCAAACACTGGGGCTTGTCCTATCTCTTCTCCTAAAAGCCTAATTGTCACGCAAGAACCAACTACTCAAGTTTCTGAAGCTGGATTCAGGCGGGCGGCTGACTTATCACCGCCAAATCCCCCAGCTTTTGCGGGAATTTCTGGGCAATCGAAGATCAATCCGCCGGTCCTTGGGCGTTGACTGCACTGATCGAAGCGATATGAACGTGCTTGCGGCATATTCAAAGGTTCATTCGGAAGTTGAAGCGCTGATCGCCCAGGCAAAAGCGGATATACAGGCGAGCACTAGGCAAATACTGCGGTTTCAGCAGATGTCACAGCAAGCACTTCAAAACTTCAAGAGGGAGACTTCAGTCCCCCGGCATTAACAGCGAAGGCTCCACCTTTGCCAGTGAAAGCATGGAAAAGGTCACTGGAGGCATCGACGGAAATAAATCTGAGCTAGAGAGCCACGCCGATCAGCACCACAGGCAGTTAACTACATGAAGTAAGGCGTTAGCACTTCTACTAACTGTTCATTAGAAAGAGCAATGTCGTCGCATGCATCATTCATATAAGGCACCATGGCTTTTACGGCTGCTCTGCCATTGCGAGATGTTGTTGCCCATGCATAGGCAGGCTCAAGGTAAGGCCTCTCATTTAGAAGTCCACGAGTCATTTCGTCTACTGCTTCTTGCGTAGACTTACTCGTGTTTACAAAGCATTGCCCAGCTGCAATAAACCCAATCAACCGCTGCTTATTGGCAAGCTCTGTTGCCGGGTCAACTCGCCCTGGGCTTGAATATACCGGCAAACCATTGCAGGCGATGATAGTTGCCACTGCAGTGATGATTAATAGCTTTGACTTAATAAATGTTTTGCGGACCGAAGGGAAGCGATCGGCGGGAGATACTGAAGTCGTCATTGTTTTTAGGAGTGAAGGCTTGGGGTATTTCCCCCTCGACTCCTTCAAGATCACAGCCCTTCCGGTGAATTCCCCTACATAACTCTGGTGCAGAAACCAAGAGGCATTGGTGTATTTCTGGTGAATTACTCAGAACCCATCAACAACTGCTGGCAGAACTATTCCATCCATAGATGAAGCAGCACCATTACAGCGCAGCTTGATTACTCAATTGATTGGCAATCAGATGTGTGCGAGCAAGCCCAATAAGTGTGAACAGAATGCCTCTCTCAAGAGCGCCAACATAGAGAAAGGCTCAGTCTGAACTCGAAACCTGCACCGCTGGGGCGTCTTCCATTGCTTCTCCTTCTTCAGAACTTGCTGAGGGGAGCAAGCCCAGCTGAGTTTCAACGGTTGCCCGGTACCGATTCAGATCGATCTCCAATTCCTGGATACGCACTTGCTGGGCATCGAAATCACTGGATTGCTTGAAGCGATCCACGCTGTTCAGCATTCCACTCCATGCAGCAAACAGCCAGGCGGACGTTGCACCAAGCCCCGCAGACAGCAGTAACAAAGCGGCAAGAGGTGTGGTGTACTTCAGGCCAGGCAGCACATGAACAGTTGTTGAAGCAGTGTTTTCCAGCGTAAAAAACACCATGCTCAGCCCGAACACGAAGATCAGCGTGAAATTGATCTGACGCATGGCCCGAGCTGCTTGAGGACCAAAAACTACGTAACCAACGACAAGCTGAGAGCCAAAGCTTGCTGAAAGGATGAAGATCGTTAACCAGCGAAAAGATCGTTCATGAAACGAGGACCCTTTAGGCCATCACCCTGAAACGCATGACCTGCATGGATTGGGTGTGGTCATTCCTTGAGCCGCTCCATCACAACGCGCGAGAAAGCCCGCTCCCTTGCAGCGGTGACAATCAGCGCTTTCGAAAGTTGCTTGAGAGCTTTCACGTCATTGCACTCATTGATCTTGCGACAGGCACGTTCCACGCGGAACTGTTGC
>QCUI01000094.1 GCA_003210775.1 Synechococcus sp. AG-679-A04 | reverse complement strand
GCTTCACGGTCATGGCCGACCTGATCGTGAAGCTGCTCCCGATCAATGCCCGGGCCAAGGAGGCCTATGTGTATTACCGCGATGGCCTGTCCGCGCAAAATGACGGCGATTATGCCGAAGCTCTCGAGAACTATGAGGAGAGCCTGAAGCTTGAGGAAAACCCAATCGATCGTGGAGAAACCCTCAAGAACATGGCGATCATCTACATGAGCAACGGCGAAGAAGACAGAGCCATAGACACCTATCAGCAGGCTCTTGATGAAAACCCCAAACAGCCGTCCTGTCTCAAAAACATGGGGCTGATCTACGAGAAGCGCGGTCGGATCGCTGAAGAAGAAGGTCGGCGAGATGAAGCAGACGTTTGGCTTGACAAAGCAGCTGAAGCCTGGACCCAGGCCGTGCGCCTCAATCCAGGCGGCTACCTGGACATCGAAAACTGGCTCAAATCAAGTGGGCGCAGCAACGTGGATGTCTACTTCTGAGGCGGCAGAGCGATTCAGGCCTCACTGTCCTCAAGATTCACCGTCCTCAGGGTTTACACCCAGCCCCAGCACGAGAGCTTCGGTAATCGATCCCGCCTCCAGCAGTTCTAGATCGAGACCGGACGCGACCGGACCCAGGCCGCTTCCACGTGGCACCACAGCACGTCTGAACCCAAGACGAACCGCCTCCTGCAGGCGCAACTCCAACTGACCTACTGATCGCAGCTGACCCCCCAGGCCTAGTTCCCCGAGCAGAACGGTGCCAGCAGGCAGAGTCAGATCCCTGAAACTGGCCACCACCGCCGCAGCCACTCCCAGATCTGCCGCAGGCTCCTCCACATCCAAGCCACCAGCCACGGCCAGATAACAATCGAAGCGTGAGAGGGGCAAGCCCATATGTTTTTCGAGCACGGCCAGGATCTGATGGAGACGGTTGACGGCGATACCGGTGGCTGTGCGTCGGGGGCTGGCGTAGCTGGTGGCGCTGACCAGAGCTTGCAGATCAACCACCAGCGGTCGGGTGCCTTCACAGGCAACGATCGTTGCCACACCATTGGCCCGCTCTCCACTGAGGAACAGCTCACTGGGATTGCTGACCTCCTCCAGGCCCTGACCACGCATCTCAAAGACCCCCAGCTCGTGAGTGGCCCCGAACCGGTTCTTGACAGCCCGAAGCAGGCGATGGCTGGCGAAGCGATCTCCCTCGAAGGTGAGCACCGCATCCACCAGGTGTTCAAGCACCTTTGGCCCGGCCAGCGCGCCTTCCTTCGTGACATGCCCCACAAGCAGCAGCACGGTGTTCTGACGCTTCGCCAGTCTCTGCAGCGCGGCTGCACATTCCCTCACCTGAGCAACCGACCCAGGCGCACTGGAGAGTTCGGCATCGTGCAAAGCCTGGATGCTGTCGATGACTGCCACATCTGGCCGCAGAGCCTCGAGTTCCTGCAACACCAGCTCGAGATCCGTCTCCGCCAGTAGTTGCAGATCACTGCTATCAGCAGTGAGCCGCTGCCAACGCAGCTTCACCTGCTGCGCAGATTCCTCGGCACTGACGTAGAGCACCACACGATCCCGTGCAATGGCCGATGCGCTCTGCAGCAGCAATGTGCTCTTGCCGATACCAGGGTCCCCTCCCACCAGCACCAGTGATCCAGGGACCAGTCCGCCGCCGAGAACGCGGTTCAGTTCCTCATAACCACTGCCGATGCGCTGAAGGGGCTGATCGCCGAGGGATGCCATCGACGTGGAACGACGGGCCTTCGGTGCGGCTTTGGGATCTCTCCCGGAGCGACGGCGTCGGCCGTCGTCCTTGGGTGCCGATTGCTCCACCAGAGAATTCCAGCTACCGCAGCTGCTGCAGCGGCCAAAGAACTGCCGTGTCTGGGCACCACAGCTTTGACAGACGTAGAGATTGGCCGATCGGGGCACGTCGAATGATGAAGAAAGTTGGCGCTACGTGAACGACTGAACCCGCTGATCACCTATTTGTGAGCACTATCTTCGCTCCTTGCCGGCGATATGACGGCCTCAGCAACCTCCACCTCCAAGGAAACCATCCTCGTAGTGGATGACGAGGCCAGCATCCGCAGGATCCTCGAAACCCGGCTATCGATGATCGGGTACAACGTTGTCACGGCCTGCGACGGGACCGAGGCCCTGGAAAGCTTTCAGGAATGCAACCCGGACCTGGTCGTGCTCGACGTGATGATGCCGAAGCTGGATGGCTACGGGGTCTGTCAAGAACTGCGCAAAGAGTCGGATGTTCCGATCGTGATGCTCACAGCTCTCGGTGATGTAGCCGACCGGATCACTGGTCTGGAGCTCGGAGCTGATGACTATGTGATCAAACCCTTCAGCCCGAAAGAGCTTGAGGCTCGGATCCGCTGCGTTCTGCGCCGTGTTGAAAAAGAGCATGCTGCTGGCATTCCTAACTCTGGAGTGATCCAGGTCTCAGACCTAAAGATCGACACCAACAAGCGGCAGGTGTTCCGCAACGATGAGCGGATCCGTCTCACCGGGATGGAATTCAGCCTGCTTGAACTGCTCGTGAGTCGATCAGGCGAACCGTTCAGTCGCGGTGAGATCCTTAAGGAGGTTTGGGGTTACACCCCTGAACGCCATGTCGACACCCGGGTCGTGGATGTTCATATCTCACGTCTTCGTTCCAAATTGGAAGACGATCCGGCCAACCCCGAGCTGATCCTCACCGCTCGCGGCACCGGCTACCTGTTCCAGCGCATCATCGATTCTGTTGCCCCCGAAGGATCCTGACCTCACCCCGGACGCTGCGCCGAGGATCAAAGCCCGCCGGTCCAAGGCTGTTCGCCGCCTTGTGATTTGGTATCGGCGCAATGCTGCAGTGACCACCCTGGTGGACACTGCAACCACTTCAGCCAATGCCGCTGGCAATGTGGCAGGTTCCGTCACCTCCATGGCGGGAACGGTGGTGAACAGCGCCGGAAGCATGGCCGG
>QCUI01000093.1 GCA_003210775.1 Synechococcus sp. AG-679-A04 | reverse complement strand
GATCAAAAGAATTCCCATTAAGGGAACAGTCAGCCCGAGCGCCAGATTGATCAAATCCTGAAGCAGAGGATTGAGATTGATGAATGGATTGAACTGTTTCGGAATCGATGTAACGAACGCCAGCACGAATTTGCTGACAACCGTAGAAAGCCAGATTGTGGTGGCAAGCGGAATGACCACCAGAAGACCCGCAATCAGATCATTCTTGAGATCATTCTGAAGCCTGGCGCTAAGCGGCAGGTCAGGTCTTGAATTGGACTGAACCAAGGAACGCCGGGGGCCTGAAGCCACGAGTCCCACCAACTTAACCAGCGACTAGAGGACAGCGCCGAGAGCGAGCAAGACCAGTGCCACAGCAAGCACGGCAGCACTGATGGTGCCACCGAAGAGACGTTGGTTGATCGTCAGTTCACGTTGGCGTTCGGCCTGCTGGATCTGCTCGCGCATCTGTGTCAGCTGTTTGTCAATGAACGTCTGAGCCGCCTGAATTTTGTCCTCCTCGGTGGCATCAGCTGGAAGCTGACCTGCCTGAGCCAACCGCTCGCCGAGAACCTTCACGTTCTCTGGATTCGCAGACTGTTGACGGGCCATCTCAAGCTGATTGCGACTTTGCTCAAGGGCCTGATCGGCCTCCCCCATCAAGGATTGATTCCCTGTGATTCCAGGGATAATCACCGCAATCATGAGTACAGCCAGAACTGCGGAAACAATGCAGACGACCCAGCGAATCGGTGTACGGAGCTGCTGCGGGTGATCCAGACGAGACCCAATCAGCATCAACAGCAAGCCGACAAAACCCATCGGAGCCTGGCTTACAAGGCGTTCGATCATTAGTTGCTGAAAAACCCCATTGCTCCAATCCGCAGCACTGAGCACCACTCCGATCTGCAAAGCGAGCAGAAGCACCAACGTGATTCCCAACCAGCGCAATAAGGGCGCGGCACGCAAAGAAGAGTCTTGGGAGGGAGCTGACACGGCACGATGCCAAATGGGTGCCCAACTTTAAGGTCGGTTTTTTTGAATGTTCCAGCCAACGTTGCAGAGCTGAGCCTGGCCCTCAAGCAACGGGCCAAGGAAGAGGGATTCGACCCTGTTGGCATCGCCTCGTTGCCAGGCAGCCAACGATTACAACTGCGGACTGCTGCATTACAGCGCTGGTTGGAAGCGGGCCACCAAGCGGACATGAACTGGATGGCGGCACCACGTCGCCTTTCAGCAGCAAGCCTGCTGGAGGGCGCTCAAAGCATCCTGGCGGTGGGCTTGAACTATCACGTCGCTGCCGAGCGCCCTCCAGACCGTCTGGCGGTCGCCCGCTACGCCTGGGGAAGGGATTACCACAGGGTCGTGAATCAGCGTCTTCGACGGGTCGGCCGCTGGCTGGAAACAATCCGACCTCAGTGTCGCTGGCGCGTCTGCGTGGATGCTGAACCACTTCTCGACAAAGCCTGGGCGGAAGAGGCAGGGCTTGGCTGGATCGGAAAACACAGCAACGTGATCCACTCCAAAAGGGGCTCATGGATGGTGATCGGTCATCTCATCACCACGGAACAACTCCAGGCCGATCAACCAGCCAAAGCACGATGCGGGCAATGCCGCGCCTGTATCGACGCCTGCCCAACCAGTGCGATCACGGAACCCTTTGTGGTGGATGCACGGCGCTGCATCGCTTTTCACACCCTGGAAAACCGCAATCCGGAACTGCCAGCAGCCATGGCCGAAGCCATGGGCCCCTGGGTCGCCGGATGTGACATCTGCCAGGACGTATGCCCTTTCAACCAGGGCGTGATTCCATCCAGCGATGATCCTGATGTGCAACCGAGATCCTGGTTATTGGACCTCAAGGCCGAGCAGGTCCAAACATGGACGGATCAGGACTGGGATGAGCGGCTGCGGGGATCAGCTCTTCGCCGGATCAAACCATGGATGTGGAGACGCAATGCCGCTGCAGCGAGACCTGACAACCCCCCCTAGTGTGGACTGATTCTTGGATCAGAGATGGGAGTTCAAGCTCGTAGAGGACGGGGCTGGCATCAGGCTCTGATGATCACGATGCTGACCGGAACCATTGGTGCTCTCAGCGCTGCACCGGTCAGGGCTCTCACTCCCTATGTGTACACACCCAGTGCCCAGGAACTAGAAGGTGCCGGCGTCGGCATCGGCCGTACAGCTGCACAGTTGCTGCGCCTGGGTCAACCGGAGGAAGCGGCAAGCCTCGCTGCACTGGCCGTCAGACTCCAGCCCAATGACGAACGACTGTGGTCAGTTCTGGCTGAAGCCCAGTTGCGCAGTGATCAGCTCAAAGAGGCCGCTGAGTCACTGGCCAAGGCCAAAGCACTGAAACCGGGGAAAGCCGGACTCTGGTTCGCAGAAGCGTCCATTGCACTGCGAGACGAGCGTCCAGATGACGCCATCTCCCTTCTCGATGAGGGTCTGCGATTGGACCCTAAAAATGCCGGTGCCTACTTTGATCTCGGCAATGCACGCGTCATGCAGTCGGACCTGAGAAAAGCTCTAAAGGCTTTTGAACAGGCCATAAAGATCAAACCCAGCTTCTGGGAAGCTCTCAATAATCAGGCTCTTGTGCTGTTCGAAATGGGCAACACACCCGAAGCCATCAAACGCTGGCGCTCCGTGCTGTCGATCAAACGCAATCCGGAGCCGATGCTGGCTCTGGCCGCTGCACTCAATCAACAGACTCCGGGCGATGCTGAATCGATTGAACTGGCTAGCAAAGCACTCGCTGAAGATCCCAACTATGTGCTTCCAGGCCATCAGCAGAATCAACTCTGGGGCTCGAAACTTCGCCAGGCGACTGAGGTTTTGCTGACGACACCCAGCCTCAGAGGAGCCGTCGAGCGTGCTGAAGCCAATGCCGATCCCAAATCAGCTGAGTGATTTAGGAGGAAGATCTGTAGGCTAAGCGCCTTCTGCCTTCTAGATTCCGGAGCGGATGGCCGAAGAGCGCGTTCAACCGATCGCCCTGCATCACGAGATGCAGCGCTCCTATCTCGAGTACGCGATGAG
>QCUI01000092.1 GCA_003210775.1 Synechococcus sp. AG-679-A04 | reverse complement strand
CCAGCCCTGGTCAGCAAAATCCGCTTCAAACATTTCCTCCACGTCTGGTTGTGGCGGGAACGTGCTGGCTTCAAGGACTTCCGCCTTCAGGCCCACCAGCACCGACGCCGCTAGGAAGGCTTCACTGCTGTCTGCCAGGTCACGTTCATAGCTTCCGCCACGTCGCTTTAAGGCTTCCTCAACCTGGCGAGGAACTTCGATCCGTTGCTTCAGCTGATCTAGAAAGCCATCGACCACGGCGATGACATCCACATCCCATGGATCGAGGTCACCCTGCTGAGCAGCGTCCTGAAGCAGGCGAATGGCGAGCCTTGCACCGGCATCAGCTCTCTGACTCAGCCCGGCATCCATCTCAGCCTTTGGCCGTCTGCGAGAAAAATACCGGTGATGGATTGATCGGGCCAGCCCCTCCCCGCGTTACTGATCAGGATCCGTTGAGAGAGATCAGCTGAGGCGCCCTGAGCATGGCTGGCGCCAGGCTGCCACTGCGAATCAGCGGCGCAGTGGGTCGGGTGATCACCTCCATGGCTGCGACATCTCTATCAACCAGAGCTTCGATTGCTGTGCGGTAGCTGTCAGTCATCAAACGCGGGTAGAGACCGATACCGATGATCGGCACCAGCAAGCAGCCGATGATGTAGATCTCGCGAGATTCCGCATCCACCAGGTTCGTGTTGGTGGTGAGCTGGGCGTTTTCCTTGCCAAAGAAGATTTCCCTCAGCATGGAGAGCAGATAGACCGGCGTCAGGATCACACCGATCGCGGCCAGCCCATCGATCACGATTCGGAAGCTCAGTGTGTATGCCTCGTCAGTGGCGAAACCTGTGAAGACCATCAATTCACTCACAAATCCACTCATTCCTGGGAGTGCGAGGGATGCCAGGCAGCAGACGGTCCACAGAGCAAACATGATCCTCATCTTCTGACCCACGCCACCCATCTCATCGAGCTGCAGGGTGTGGGTGCGGTCGTAAGTGGCGCCCACCAGGAAAAACAGGCTGGCCCCGATCAGGCCATGGCTGATCATCTGCAACATTGCGCCACTCGTTCCCAGAGCGCTGAAACTGCCAATGCCAATCAGCACAAAACCCATGTGGCTGATGGAGCTGTAGGCAATTTTGCGTTTGAGGTTGCGCTGAGCGAAAGAGGTGAGTGCTGCGTAAATGATGTTGACCACACCAAGCACCACAAGCAGTGGTGCGAACTGGGCATGGGCTTCAGGCAGGATTTCGGCGTTGAAGCGCATCAGGGCATAGCCGCCCATTTTCAGCAGGATGCCCGCCAGCAGCATGTGCACTGGCGCTGTCGCTTCGCCGTGAGCATCCGGTAGCCAGGTGTGCAGCGGAACGATCGGCAATTTGACCCCGAAGGCGATCAGCAGACCGGCGTAACAGAGCAGCTGAAACCCTGTGCTGAATCCTTTCTGTGCCAGCACGGTGTACTCGAAGTTGGGAGTACCGCCTCCCATGAAGCCCATGGCTAGAGCCGCAAGCAGGATGAAAAGAGAACTGCCTGCTGTGTAAAGGATGAATTTCGTTGCGGCGTATTGACGCCTCTTGCCGCCCCAGATGGCAAGCAAGAGATAAACAGGCAGTAGTTCCAGCTCCCAGGCCAGGAAAAACAACAGCATGTCCTGGACTGCGAAGACCGCGATCTGACCGCCATCCATGGCCAGAATCAGAAAGAAGAACAGCTTGGGTTTGAAGGTGACCGGCCAGGCAGCCAGGACCGCCAGAGCGGTGATAAAGCTGGTCAGCAGGATGAGAGGCATGGATAGCCCATCCGCCCCAACGGCCCAGGTGAGTCCAAGACTCGGCAGCCAGCTGACACGTTCAGAAAGCTGCAGACCACTGAAACTGGGGTCATAACCGCTGAGATAGGCCCCCACCGTGATCAGAAAGGTGGTCAGAGCGATGCCCAGCGCAAACCAGCGGACTTGTCGCCCTTCCCCCTGATCGGGGATGAAGGGGACAATTAATGCGCCAACGATCGGGAAGAGGATGGAAAGACTCAGCCAAGGAAACTGAGCTGGAATGATTCCTGCTGCGATATCCGCGGCAGGGTCAAAGGGAGCACTGACGGCAAACTCCAGCAACAAAAAGTCCTTTCACCACTGTTGGGAGTGTAGAAATCCTGGCCGTACTGGCACTGAGTCGATAGGCGTTGACACACATAACCCGGATGATGTGCTGATCTGCTGATCAGGCTTCTACAGAACCCTGAATATCAGGGGAAAGTTGTCCATGTCATCAGCCACAACGTGTGAGGTTGATGACATGTTCAGTGCATTCATCTCCATTCCCGGGGAGTGCAGGCCAGATCACCTCTCTTGATTCAGTGAGGCAAGGTCATTGTTTTTAGAGTCAAAGAACGACTCGGTCCAACAATAAAAAAGCTCCCTCGTTGAGGAAGCTTGAATTGATTCAACAATGAATAGAAATTTGCAGACTTCAGATCAGAAGCGGAAGGAGGTCTTCACCAGACCACCGAACTGATTGAAGCTTTCGTTTTGGGTTACAGCGCCAAGAGGTCGACTCAGATAGAAGAGGGCCGGAGTCACAGAGATGTTGTCGGTGACCTGGAACTGATACCAGAATTCCCAGGCATACTGACCATCACGCGCAAGATTGTCTTCCGCGTTGGAGGAGGAACTCCACGCAGCGGTACCAGGATCTCCGGAGAGGTCAATTGAGGTTACGAAAGCCTGCTGACCAACAGCCATGCCGGCGTTGTTGCCCTTCAGGAAAACATCGCTCCACTGAAGGCCCACATACCAAGACTGTGAGGTGGCGGAATCAAACTCATAAGCGAACAGCGTGCTGTCGTTGGCACCGGATGTGGAGCTAAGGCCCCAGCCGGCGCTAATTGAAGGCATGAAGCCCGAATTTTCAGGCTGCCACCAGGCACTGAGGCCGACGTTGTTGCTGTTGCCCAGTAATCCAACTTCCGTGGCAAGGGGAGTTGCCGTTGACTCGTAGACGGTTCCCCAGTTCATGGAGCTGTAGGTGTAGGCCGCGGCGATGCCCCAGTTGGAATCGGCATAGGCCAGCTGAACCGTGCCCGTTCCGGAAGCACCGTCGGTGGCGATGCCTCCGTCATTGGGATTGCCTTCAGAGCCGTTTGCGGAA
>QCUI01000091.1 GCA_003210775.1 Synechococcus sp. AG-679-A04 | reverse complement strand
TGCGTGCAGATAGCACAAGCAACGGCATGATCAAGCGCACACGTCGTTTTTCTCTGAACGTGCTGGCCGCCGACCAGAAGAATCTGGCTGCGACTTTCTTTAAGCCCCAGTCGGCAGTGGGTGGACGTTTTGAGGCCGCGCCCTTTGAGCTCGGCTCCCTTGGGCTGCCGCTGCTGAAGGATGCGCTCGGCGGTGTTGAGTGTGAACTGGTGGGTGAGCTTGCTCACGGAGATCACACCGTGTTTATCGGTGAGGTGAAATCAGCGGTGCTCCACCGCGATGGCGATGCCCTTGAACTGAGTACCACCGGCTGGCAATACGGCGGTTGAAAGTTCTTGCTAGGTCCAGCGGTCCATGATCTGCTTGACCACGACCTGCTCCATTCCCACTTGAAGCACCACCACAAGTGGCAGCGCCAGCAACACCCCAGGTAGTCCCAGCAGAGCACCCAGGCTCAGCTGGGAGGTGAGGGCCACCGTTGGCAGCAGATTCACGGTCCGCCTGAGCAACAGCGGTGTGAGAACGAAGGCTTCCAGGTTCTGCAGTGTCAGCCTTAGCACCAACACTTGAAGAATTGCTCCTGGGGAGATCATCAGCGCCAGGCTGAGAGGGAGAACTGTTGCGGCTGTGGGCCCGATCGTGGGTACGAAGGTCAGCAGTCCACAGACCAAAGCAGAGAGCAGGGCTAGGGGAATGCCAAGAACCGCCAGGCCTGCCCAGGTGCAAAGAAACATCGCCAGGGCGGAGAGGGTCATGCCCGCCAGCCAGCCACCCAGAGCGGTGCGGCACTGGTTCAGCAGATCCTCCATCGATGCGCGTGCCGGACGCGGTGTTGCAGCGATCACCATGCGTCTATGTGCCGAGGGGTCCAGGGCAATCAGCACGGCCAGAAGACTCATCAGCAGGACCTGAACCAGACCGTTGGCCGCTCCACCAGCTACTCCGAGCAATTGAAAGCCGAAGGGTTGAATGCGTTCCCAGCTGAACTGGTCGGGCAGGCTTCGTGCCAGTTCTCCAAGCAGGGGTTGATTAGACAGGAGGGCCTGAACCTGGCCGAAAAGCGCTGGCAAAAGGGTCGTGAGCTGTTCGAACTGGTTGATCAACTGAGGCAGCAACAGCTGCATAGCCAGCAGTCCGCCAACGATTGCGATCAGCAGCACCGCCAGCAGTGCGATCGGACGCGGCAGCCGGTAGCGCTTGATCAAATGGTGAACGGGGACATCCAGGGCTACAGCCAGGACCACCGCACCAAACAGAACCAGCAGCACCCAGCGCAGCTGCCAGGTCAGCAGAGCAAGCACCACAAGGGTGAGAGCTGCCAGCAGATTGCTTGGGTTCATGCGGTCGCGCGACGCTTCTTCCAGGGATCCAACAGGTCGTGGATCACGATTTCTCTGATCAACACTTGCATTACGACCGCCAGAGGGAGAGCCATCAATAGACCGAGGGGTCCAAACAGCAGCGTGAAGATGAACTGAGCCGTCAGTGTGAGGCCAGGAAGCAGGTTCACCTGGTGCTGCATCACCGACGGAGTGATCACGTAGCTCTCTACGTGCTGGATCACCACGTAGAGACCCAGGACAGCAACCGCCTTCCAGGGAGCATCAAGTAGAGCTACCGACATTGGGAACACGGTGCTGAGGGTGGGCCCCAAATTGGGAATGACGTTGAGCAAGCCCGCCAGCAGAGCGTTGGCCATCACCAATTTCACGCCAAGCAGGGACAATCCGATTCCCGCCAACAGTCCTACGCACAGCGAACTGATCAGCACACCGATCATCCAGCTGCTTAGGGCTTCCCCACATTGCAAAAGAATGTTTTTGGCGCGTCTTCGGTAAAAGGAAGGCACCAACTGAATGGCCACATTGCGATAGGACTCCGGCTGAATCGCCACCATCACTGACACCGCAATCACAAACAACAGCTGAATCAGCCCGCTGCCGAGATTGCTGGCAAGACCCAGCAAGCCCTTGATTCCACCACTCACGCCGGAGGCTAAAGCCGTGCTGTTGGGGAGTGATGACAGGTCACCAGGGACGAGTTGAGCACGGCCATCAGCTGAAGCACCTGCTCCATAAACAACTGATGAAGCGTGGTTGACCCAGCCCATCACAATCTGTTGGAGCTCGCGAGCTGCAGCAGGAAGCTGCTGAAGCAGCTGTTGAAACTGACTAAAGAACGGCGGAATGATCACGGCTACTGCGATGGCCACGATCAACACCAGACCAAGCAGGCAGATGATCAGGGCCAAGGGCCTCTGAATCGTCCATCGCCTGCGCAGCGCACCAACCATGGTGCAAACCGCCATGGCGAGAACCACAGCGGTGAACAGATGGATCAGAACTTCGCGGAGGTTCCAGAGCAACAACCCAGACGTCAGCAATGCCGCAAGTCCGAGCCAGTGCTGAAATTTCACCCGTCTGTTCCTTCCTCACTAGCGTCATTGTCGCCGGAATTCTTGGAATAACCCATTCCGTTTGAATCCGCATAACGCTGCGCAAAGCGCATAAAGCGTTCGAAATCCGCTTCGCTTTTCCAGGTGTACGTGGCTTCCAGAGCAAAAGCCTTGCCGTTCACGAAACGGCCATTTACTTCTCGGGTCACCATTTCACCCTCTTCGTCCACCATCCACATTCCGGCAATCGCTTCCATCGTTTCCGGTGCGAGTGCCTGAGGCTCCTCGAAAATGAAGATGGCCTGCCCGGTGCGACCATCCCGGCTGCGCGTCATGCGGATGTCTGGAATCACCGGCTCGTCTGTGCCGCGGAAGAACTGAATCGCCGCCTTGCCACCTTCTGACATGGTTCATCAACTTGAAGGTGTGGATCTTAGGTCGAGATCTCAGGGATGACGTGGCCTTGATCCAGAAGCAACTTGGCTGCTTGTTTGCTGTCGAGTCCTTGGAGATTTACCGATGACCTCGCTGGTGAACGCTCTAGTTCACGGTCATAACAGCTGTCGTAGTAATCGAGCATCGCTTCGCAGGCCACATCCCACCTCTGGGCATCGATCGCTTCAATCGCCTGACGGGTGCGCTGAGGACCAAGCCGTTTCTGTATCCGTTCCGTTGCTTGCCGTAGTTCGGCCTGTTCATGACACGAGTAGACCTCCACAAGTCTCTCCACCCGCTCCTGGTCACTGCGCTGAATTTCTAGTACCGGAGACGTTTGCATCTGATCAAATAATCCTTTGGGAATCCTGCAGCGGCCCACCTGGATGCTTTCGGCTTCCAGCCAGATCTCCTGAACTCTTTTGTGACGCAGGCTCTCCAGACATTCCGCCAGTTTGTTTTCGTAATGCTCGCTGGTCGGTTGTGGCGGCAGCCCCAGATTGCCGAAACTGCTGCCGCGGTGACTGGCGAGACC
>QCUI01000090.1 GCA_003210775.1 Synechococcus sp. AG-679-A04 | reverse complement strand
AGGGGGGAAAGACCGGAACCACCAATGAAGGCAGGGATCTGCTGTTCGTGGGCTATGAGCCCACACGTCGCTGGGTACTTGGCATCTGGCTTGGCAATGACGACAACAGCCCCTCCGCGAGCTCCAGCGCCCTTGCGGCGTCGCTCTGGGCTGACATCATCCGCGCGGCGGGACGAGGAGGGCTCAACGGAGGATGAAGGGGTCGACACGTTGGATTCTGTTTGGAGCCGCTGGTCTGATCGCCCTCATGGTGATTGGCCTAGTGATGCAGGGAATCCGAAACCTGCTCTGGGATCTGAGTTACTGGCTGCCGCCCTGGCTTGTCGGTCCCGTGCTGCTGATCGGAACGGTTCTGCTTGTGGCGGTCGTCATTCAGTTCGGGCTGCCATTGCTGCGTCAGTGGCGCACACAGCGTCGGTATCGGGACGCGTCATCGCCCCAAGACAGACCGGCACCGAAGAGCAGTAGAGATGCAGCGGAGCAGAGCCTGTCCAGCGTGGATCGGCTGCTGGAACGACTTCAGGACGATGTGGCACGTCAGTCTCTCCTGCAGGAACGGCAACGGGTCGCGAGGGAACTGGAACGCGGTGATCTCGTGCTTGTGGTCTTCGGCACTGGATCCAGTGGGAAAACGTCCCTCATCCGCGCACTGCTCAAAGAGATCGTTGGCGATGTTGGCGCCGCCATGGGCTCCACTAGCGAAAGTCGCAGCTACAGACTCCGCCTCAAAGGTCTGGAGCGTGGGGTACTGCTCGTGGACACACCCGGAATCCTCGAAGCAGGACAGGAAGGGCGGGGACGCGAGCAGGAGGCGCGTCGCCAAGCCAGCAGAGCGGATCTGATGATCGTTGTGGTCGATGGCGATCTGCGCAAGAGCGAACTCAACGTGGTTCAAAGCCTGTCGGGACTGGGCAAGCGTCTCGTGCTGGTGCTCAATAAATGTGATCTGAGAGGTGAGGAGGAGGAACGCAGGTTGCTTCAACTGTTGCGGCAACGCTGCGCGGAATGGCTGCAACCCGAGGATGTGATTCCTGCAAGTGCACGCCCCCAGTCACTGCCCCGCCCTGGCCAACGTCCCGTTCAGCCACCAGCCGAAATCGGCCTGCTGGTCAGACGTTTAGCCGCAGTGCTGCATGCCGATGGAGAGGAACTGCTGGCAGACAACATCCTTCTGCAATGCAGAGATCTTGGCTCCGCCGGTAGGGATCTACTCGACCGTCAGCGCACGGACGAAGCCCGGCGAATCATCGATCGCTACACGTGGATAAGTGCCGGTGTCGTCGCCGCAACGCCACTGCCCGGAGTCGATTTACTGGGTACAGCCGCCGTGAATGCCCAGATGGTGATGGAGGTGGGAGCGGTGTATGGCATCCAGTTGACCCGGAGCAGGGCCCAGGAGCTGGCCGTCTCGGTGGGTAGGACCCTTGCTGGGCTGGGGGTGGTCAAAGGCGGAGTGGCTCTGATCGGTACCGCGCTGAGTGTGAACTTGCCGACCCTGCTGCTCGGGCGGGCGGTGCAGGGTGTGGCCGCCGGCTGGCTAACCAGAATCGCAGGTGCCAGTTTCATGACCTATTTCCAACAGGATCAGGACTGGGGCGACGGCGGAGTGCAGGACGTGGTTCAACACCACTACGAGCTCAACCAGCGAGATCGCTCCCTGCAGGACTTTCTGCAGACGGCACTGCGGCGGGTGGTTGAGCCCTTACAGCAGGAGGCAAAGAAACGACTTCCGCCCCGGCCAGGGCCTCGGGCGGCGGAGGACGCATCGGACCGCGGCTATCGAGAACCGTGATCAGGCCGAGATACAACACACCAATCAGCACTGACATGGCACCGGTAACGATGGCAACCCAGCGTCCTCGCTTGTTCTGCGCTGCTGGCATCACACCATCTCTCGTGAACAGTCGTTCAGGTCGGCCGCCAGTTGGTCAATCAGCGCATGGGAGGTGTGGGGATTGCCCAGCACCACTTTGATGCGATGCCGTCCTTGATGAACGGGCCTGGACACCATGATCTGCCGGTCAAGCAGCCTTTGTCGCACAGCCGTTGTCCATTGATCGCAACGCGCTGGATCCGCTCCAATCGGAGCGCAGGCGAGTAAATGCAGGGGACCTGAGGTGATCTCCAGAGCAGAGGAATCAAGACCCTGTTCAAGGCGCTGACGTCTCAACAGAGCCTTCTCCAGCACTGCGTGGATCCCCTGCTCACCCAGTTGACGCAACCCGAGCCAGAGCTTGAGAATCTCTGCGGAGCGACTTCCCTGCAGCCCCAGTTCCCCGCCATGGGCAACAGCGAAGGCGGGCTCCATGTAGGGAAGGCCTGTATGGAATGTCTCCTGAAGAGCTGACTGATCACGGACCAGCAGCAGCGACGAGGTCTTGGCGATTCCGAGCAGCTTCTGAGGGTTGACCGTGATGGAATCGGCCTTGCCAAGCCCAGCCATCAGGTTCGATGTGCCAGGACACAGTGCAAAGACAGCACCGATAGCTCCATCAACGTGCAGCCAAAGGGCGTGATCCCTGCAGAACTGAGCCAGAGCGGGAATCGGATCGATTGCTCCACGCACTGTCGTGCCCGCTGTTGCCACCACTGCGATGCAAGGCCGGTTGTGTTGCTTCAGCCCCTGCAGATGCTCTTGCAGCTCTGAAAGGTCCATGCGTCCCTGTGGGTCAACGGGTACGCGTCGAATACCGTCAGGCCTGAGCCCCATCACCCTGGCCGCCTTCTCCAGTGACACGTGGGCGTCATCACTGATCAAGATCACCGCATTGGGGTCATGGTCCAGACCCATCCGATGTCGAGCAGTCACCAGGGCGGTGAGATTGCTGAGCGAGCCACCGCTCGCGGCGACACCGCCAGCGCCATCGGGCAATTCAAAACGAGCAGCGAACCATCTGCAGAGCTGACGCTCCAGTTGACTGAGGCTCGGTGAAAGCTCCTCCGCCAGCAGATTGTTGTTCAGTCCAGCGCAGATCAGTTCGGCAGCGATTGATGCCGTGTTCGGAGGAGGGTCCAGATGCGCGAGGGCGCCTGGATGATTGGGCTGGTAAGCCCCATCCATTAACTGCTGAAGGTCGTCCAGCAGTCGGTCCGCACCCACACCCTGCCGTTCGGGGAAAGCCTCGGGGAGCAGCCGCAGAGCTGGCAGCGGCGATCGTTTGGACGCTGACCCGAGCCATTCACAAAGGCGAGCACTGGCGTCCTCCAGGAACCGCTGCAATTGCGGATCCAGCGCCTCGGAGGAGGCAAATGCGGACAGTTCCGTCGCAGTTGATGGCGCCGATGAAGTCCTGGAGGATCCGAACAAGGATGGAGCGGAAGGAACAGCCATTCTCACCTGCGGTGGCACATTGGACGCCTGTGCACGATTGGGGTGGATGTGCGACTGACACCGGTCGAGCTGCAGAACGCTGAGATCCACGCCTGGATGCAGCGCTTGCTGCGACGTGCCGAGCGACTGGGTGAGTCGGGAGAGATTCCTGTCAGTGCGCTGATACTGGATGCGAAGGGACGTTGCATCG
>QCUI01000089.1 GCA_003210775.1 Synechococcus sp. AG-679-A04 | reverse complement strand
ATGACCTCATTGCGCAGGTGAATGCTCCTGGTTTTCCCATGGCACGCCGCTAAAGCCTGCAATGGCAACGCAGAGAGCTTGTCGTTTTCGTTCCATTCGTTGTCGTGAGCGATGGTCGTCGTCACGATTCAGCAGAGTGCTCCTCCTGGCCATGGCAGCAAAACACGATGAAGCCTTGATGCGTGAAGCGATTAAGCAGATGCGTGAAGCCGGAATCGTCAATAAATCAGGGGGCCCCTTTGGAGCTGTGGTGGCCAAAAACGGCGAAATCGTGGCATCGGCCGGCAACAGCGTGATCAGGGATCTTGACCCGAGCGCCCATGCTGAAGTGAATGCGATTCGAGCTGCCTGCAAGAAACTGGGAACCTGGGATCTGTCTGGCTGTGTGATGTACACCAGCTGTGAATGCTGCCCTATGTGTTACGCCACGGCTTACTGGGCCGGTATTCGCAACGTTTATTACGCAGCTTCCTGGTCGGATTACAACGACCTGTTTTCCGATGAAGCCATCAATCAAGACATGCAGAAAGCAAAGGATCAGCGTGAAATCAAACTCACCCAGATCCTCAAATGCGAAGCATGCAAAGTATGGGATGAATTCCGCGAGCTGCCCGACGGGGCTCGCTATTGAGCATCAAGGCCTAAGTCGTCATGTCTGAGCAAACTGAAAATCAATTTGTTTACACGATTCACAGTTCGATCGCAGCCTCACAGCGCCAGGACTATCTGATCATTCAGGAGCGGATGGACCAAGAAGCTGGGTCTTTTAATGGTTACCTCGGCCAAGACGTTTTTTTTGACGATTCAGGGACTGGCTCAGCACTGAAGGTCACCACGCATGTTCGCTTTGAAGAACTGGAGCAGTGCATTCGCTGGCTTGACAGCCCACAACGAAGAGAGTTGCTGAATCAGGCAGAAGAGCTTATCGGCTATCAATATCGCTTCCACCTGGAGGCAAACTCCTTTGACCAATGGCTCCAGGCCAAAGGACCATCACAGACACCGATCTGGAAGGTGAATCTTCTGGTCTGGCTGGCTCTCTACCCCTCAGTGATGCTGCTGATGTGGCTCGGTGGAACAACCCTCGGCAATCTTCCTTTGCCGCTCAACATGTTGATCAGCAACTTGCTCACCGTGTTGCTTACCGGCTACTTACTAGTGCCGTGGCTCAGTCGCCTGTATACCAACTGGTTGTCAACAACATCCAGGCGTTGGACTCTGGCCGGGTGCGGCACGATTCTTGCAGCGCAGGGAGTTTTACTGACGCTGTTCTCAACGCTTCCCGGACTTCCCTGGAACACACCGAAGTTGTAACAGCAGAGCTGATTGGACAATCAACACGTTCAGACAACCACCTGAAGGTCAAGAAGTGCCAGCTCAGCACTCAGACCAGGTCCAAAAGCCAACGCAAGGCAGGGACCTGCAACCGATCGCCGACGCAGTCGTTCGAGGATGAACAGGATTGTCGCCGACGACATGTTGCCGTGATCTTGAAGAACGGCGCTCGAGTCGTCCAGAAGCCTGGGATCCAGTCCCAACGAATCAGCACAGGTCGAGAGAATCTTCGGTCCGCCTGGATGCACGGCCCAGCTGCGGATCTCCGAGAGATCAACGGCCCTAGCCTGCAGCCAGTCCTGCAACCAGGGCAACAGTGCTGCCCCCACCGCTGCCGGAACAAGCGGAGACAACCCCATCGAAAAGCCACGATCACCAATCTCCCAGTGCATCAGATCAGCACTGTTAGGGATCACGATCGAGCCACTGCCCTTCAGCACAAGGTTCCGATCAGACATCGGCGGTCCGGCGGAGCCGACAACGGCTGCCGCTCCGTCGGCGAACAACGCATTGGCGACCACCTGTTCAGGATGCCAGCCATACGACATATGCAGGCTGCACAGCTCAACGGCGCAGAGCAAAACCACCGCACTGGGATCCATCTCGGCAAAGGCATGGGCGACACGTAAGCCGTTGAGTGCTCCGTGGCATCCCATGAATCCAACATGGGTTCGCTGCACCGCAGCGGAAAGTCCAAGCTTGTCGATCAGGAACAGATCGACCCCAGGCGATTGAAAGCCAGTGCAGCTCACGGTCACTAGATGGGTGATCCTCGATGGCGTTAGGCAGGAATCGTTCAGCGCTTCGCGAGCGGCCTGCAACGCAAGCTCACCCGCATGCTCGCCAAAGGCCTGCATCCGCTCAGCCGTGCCAGGACTCTCCGTGCCGTAAAAACTCAGACGCTTCCGATTCACATCTCCATCGGCTTCATTGGCAAGCAGCACACTGCCGCGGTTGTGCACCTTGGTCTTCTGGTAGATCCGGCCCATCAGCCTGGCCTGTTCAGGACTTTCGGCATTGATTCGACGCGCCACCTCCAGCGCTTCCTCTTGACTCAGGCTCTGAGTGGGTACTGCCGTACCGATTCCATGGAGTGTCAGTGGCATGGATCAGGGCAGGACGTGTGGGGAACAACCCGATTGAGGCCACTGATGACACGCTCAGGGATGGCGGGCCAACGGCATCCCAATCTGAACACGGCGGCGGTTGCGAGCGGTTGACGCAAAAACGTCGACAACAGTCGGCAGAAACGCTGACGACTCACCGTCAGATCCTCAAGCCTCTGTTGCCAGCGCAGCTCAAGATCAGCACTCCATGCTGCCTGTGCCTCCTCCACGAAAGGGGCCACCGCCGCTCCGGCAGCGAGAGCCCAGGCCATGCCTTCACCGGTGAAGGGTTCTACGTAACCGGTGGAATCACCCAGCAGCAGAAAGCGATCACCCGCGACGACACCGGCACGGCGCGTCAGCGCCGGGGTCAACTGCCAGCGTGATGTTTCCAGAGCTCGAGGAATCGCGAATCCGGCCTGGCGCAGAACCAGATCCGACGCATGAGCCACTCCACCGGCAGACCTCACCGCAGTGGGATCGAAAGCAGCGGCCAGATTGAGAGCGCCATCCTCACGGCGCACCAAGCCGACATAACCACGCCGAGCGATGGCCATATGAATGGTTCCGCTGGCGTAAACGACCTCGTCGTCGTTGATCAGGCAGCCTGCCCCAATCCTTGAGTCCGGAGCGATCCAGGTTGTGCGCCGGTCGCTTGATGCCAAGACCTGATGCTGCAAACCAGCTGCGACCAGAACAACACGGGCCCGAACTCGCTCGGCTGGTGCACCACCGGAAGGACGCAGTCGCACCACTCGCTCATCGGCGCAAGTCTCCTCAAGAACGGCACCGGTCTGGAACCTCACCGTGGCTCCTGCCGACTCAGCCGCATGGACCAACGCCTGATCGAAACGCTCCCGTGACAGTGCCCAGCCTCCGGGCAACCCCAGATTCAGCGTCTTGCCATTCCAGCCGAGACGCACCTGATCGAGAGGCACTCCTCCCTGATCACGGATCAAGTCCGGTAAACCAACCGCAGCCAGGCCAGCCAAAGCATTGGCATTGAAGCAACAACCACAAACCTTCCAGCGAGGAAAGGAGCGCTTCTCAACGAGCAGAACAGTCAGACCTCGACGCGCACAGTCGAGGGCGGCCAGTCCACCGGCCACTCCCGCTCCGATCACCACGACATCCCAGCGGTTCTGCATCTCAGTGGGGTCTCCAGCAAAGCCGGTATCGCTCTGGCCAGTTGCGCTCCAGCACCGGATGATGCAAT
>QCUI01000088.1 GCA_003210775.1 Synechococcus sp. AG-679-A04 | reverse complement strand
GGACGAACTTTCTACCTGAGACAGGATTTCCACCCACACATACACCCACACATTTCGCGGGACTTCCCGGGACCACGCCAGAAACGATTTCCCGAGGGCACAAAAAACGGGATGGTTTCCCGGACCATCCCGTCAATCCCCTATTGGTGTTTTCCCGTTTCCGTCAGCACCCCCTTCACCTGAACTGACTCAGTGTTGTGTATCACACTGATACACAAAGTCGTCAAAGGCACATTTCTAGAAAAAAGTTCCTCAGGGCACAAAAGTCAGGGTTCCGCGTCAGGTCCCAAGACAGAAAGACCCCTGAGGTTCCCACTCCTCAGAGGTCCCGTCCTTCTCTCAATGACTCACTCAGAGTGCTCTAGGTGCTTAGTGCAGAGGAGTAGGGGAACCGTCAGGGCAGGTAGTGAGGACCGTTCTTGGTGCTGGCAACCGAAGGGCACAAAAAAGGAGGGTGTCCAAACCCTCCTTGAGATCCCGTTGTAGTCGCAATGCGTTCGTCACATTTCCCCTTTGGTTGCCGTCCTCCCTGTGTGTGGAACGACCTGAGTTTTGTGTATCCATCCGGCACAAAAAGTCGCAAAAACAACCATCGGCACTGAAGTCCGCATACCAAGACAGAAGGTTCCACAAGGCACATAAGTGGCACTTCAGGGATTGCGTTCTCAAGGTTCTTCGTCATGCCCCCAAGCAGCAGTGACCTTCTGCCACCCCTTTCGCACTAAGTCCTTCCACATGCCCTATGCCTGCTCCCTGCGTAGGTGTTGCCGTGTCTTGAGCAGTGCGGGTGATCCATCAGGCATTGGACGACCCATATCCACAAAGACCTTGGGGTCTCTCACCCAGGACTTGTCATCACAGTGGAACCGATAGGTCCACCCCTGCTCTGAGTTGCACAACCAACCGCCCCCATTGCATTAATACGTCTGCATTAGTCATGGCAGTGGATCGGTATTCGGATGCTGTTCGGAAACTCAAGAGTTGTTCAGTCAAAGACGAACACAGCATTCAACTGGGTTTTCAGGGGCAGAATTCGTTCAGAAAGAGTGTTCAGTTGCTATGCTCTGGAAACACAAATCCTTTCCGAACAGATGGGACGGAAAATCGGATACGCAAGGTGCTCCACCACCCATCAATCAACTGACTCCCAGGTGGATGACCTCAAGGCAGATGGATGCGAAGAGGTCTTCTTTGAAAAAGTCTCAAGCACCACCACCCTGGAGCAACGACACCAACTGCGTGCCTGCCTCTCAGTTCTCCGCGAAGGAGACCTGCTTTGTGTTGCCAAGTTGGACCGCCTTGGGAGGAGTCAGGTCGAGGTCATCAACCGTCTGAACGATCTCCAACAAGAAGGAATCCATGTGAGAACCCTGGATGGATTGATAGACACCAAGGCACTTGGGAAGATGGCACCTCTTGTCGTTGGACTCCTAAAGGGACTTTCAGAAGTGGAAAGATCTCTTATTCAGGAGAGGAGCAGAGAGTCCGTAGAGCACCGCAGGAAGACAGGAGGAAATCTTGGGGGTAGACCTAAGACCTCCAACAAAAAGGAGTCATTGGTCTTGCGTCTGCGTAAAGAAGGAGAGTCCTATCGATCCATCAAGGATCAAACGGGTCTGGCACTCGCAACCATCACACGCATCATCAAAGAAGAAGAGATGGTCGAGTGCTGAAAATTCTTGTTGGCATTGGTCTCGGGTATTTGCTCTTCACCAATCCAGGTGCCCGCCAAATCACTGCTGATGCACTGCGCGCCGCTGCTCATGCTCTTGCATCAGAGCAAGAAGAGACCTCATCTCCTGATGACAAGAACTCAATAAATAAAGCAAGAAGTCCTATTGATGATCACTATTCTGACAAACAAGCAGCGCAATAACAGATGCCTCTCCGTAGATCCCACAAGGCAGCACTTGCTGCAATAGGAGTGATTGCTGGTTGGATATCACTCTCTGCAGTGAGCAATTTCACAGAGATACGACGACACGATGGACGAGTCGCTTACTTGTGCAGAGAAGGAGGAGGTGAAGTGGTTTGCAGAACAGCGAGTTGCGAATTCAAGTATTACTTCTTCGTTCCATTTATTAAACCCTTGAGAAACGAACAATTTATTTTCAACCCACAAATGTGGTGTATGAAATCAGTAATGGATGATATGAGCAAATAGCAAGATCCTGACTACGATGAAAAGGCAAGAAGCGCCTAAGCAGATGCCTCTTCGTAAATCCCTTGCAGCACTGGCACTTGCGCTTTTCACCTTGGGCGCAACAGGTTGCGATAATTGGTCATTTGATTTCAAAACCCCTGGCGCCTTAGAAGAAAGCGGTGACAAGAAATACCAGGCAGGTGATTATGAAGGCGCTATAGATGATTATGAACAACTCATCGAGAAATATCCTGACATCCCAAGAGGTTACACAAGGAGAAGCGCAGCAAGAGGAAAATTAGGCATGAATCAAGAAGCATTAAAGGATGTCACCAAGGCAATAAAAATTGGAACTGACGATCCATGGGCATATAACAATCATGCCGTGCTACTGCTCCAATCAGGCGGTGAATCTCCAGAGTCTTTTGAAGAAGCATTGAAATCAGTCAGCAGGGCAATAGAAATCAATTCTGAAATTCCTAAGTTTTATTTTAATCGCGCAATCATCAAGTACAACATGAAAGACCTTGATGGTGCAATGACTGACCTTACAAGAATCCTTGAACTTGACGAAAACTATTCCGATGCCCTGAGGCAGCGAGGATCACTCTTTGCAGAGTTAGGAATTGTTCCTAGCGCCTGCACTGATTGGAAGAAAGCATCATCCCTTGGAGATACACAATCCACTTACTACCTTTCGGAGAATGCTGAAGTATGCAAATAGGTGTGAGAGAGGCAGTGAGCGTGACCCCACCCATCAATACAAGTAACCACACCTGATCGATCTCCCTCTCACACCACAACCGTAGAGGCATAGATAAAAGAAGCAAACAAAGCATTCCAAGACAGATGACACCATGCTGTCCTTGAGCAAGTCCTAGAAAAAATGAGAGCACTTCTGCTGCTGATGTTGCTGCCGCTGATGCCAGCGAAGGCAGGACAACCAGACATCAAGTGCCCGGGGAACAACACCGTTGAGATGAGGTGGTGCGCCTCAAAGAGTTTGGATGAGTCCAAAGCAGCACTTGAGAAGAAACTCTCACCAGAGACTCTGAAGCAATGGAGAGAGGCAACCATGGAGGCCTGTTCTGTTGCCTATCGACCTTATTTGCAAGGAACGATTTACCCGCAACTGGTTGTTGGATGTGATGACCGACTCAACAGATTTCTGCTGGAAGAATTCAAGGGTCTAGGGGGATGAAGCTCTTCTTTGCCAACTCCTTCTCTCTCACATACTTCCTGCATTGAGGTGGATTCCACTTCTTGAGAAAGGTGGAGAACCTTATTGTGTGATTAGAAAACCAATCCCTAACACTGATTCTTCACCCATTCAGCAGGGCGTTCATCGCCAAGATCTACTGCTTTTCTCCAATCATCACATGCACCTTTAAGATCATTTACCATTTCTCTAGCGATACCACGGTTCTTGTAGGCAGCGGCAAGTTCTGGATTAATCTCTATTGCCTTATCGAAATCAGCAATTGCTGCTTGATAGTCTTTTAAATTGGTATTGGCATTGCCACGGT
>QCUI01000087.1 GCA_003210775.1 Synechococcus sp. AG-679-A04 | reverse complement strand
GCCGGTGAGACGGCAACTGAAACGTATACATACACAATCACAGACAGTCAAACCGTCGACGAAGGAATTGACAGCGGTGAAATCACAATCACAATCACGGGAGTCAATGATTCGCCCACAGCAATTGATGACACTGCAAAAATTAACGAAGACAGCTCGAAACAATTTGAAGATCACCTGGGAATCTTAAAAAACGACACTGATATTGATGGAGATCAACTTTACATCAAAAGTGTTCGAGCAGGAGCCGAAACTAGCAGCAGAAGTGTAGGTGCAGGAACAGACAGCAGCTCTCAAAACAGCACATCAGCGGCTCAAATCCAAAGTAACGGAGTAGCCTCAGCAATTCAGGATAATGCCTCAGATACTGAAACTCAGAGTGGAAGCTCAGATACTGAAACTCAGAGTGGAAGCTCAGGTACTGAGATCCAAAGCAAGGAAGTCGAAGAGAGAAATCAGAACGAAACTATCAATAGTCTCAGCACCGAGATTAAAGGCACCTATGGCAGCTTAATTGTCAATCCGAATGGCTCCTATCGCTACACCGCCAACCTGGCGGATGCACTGGACAGTGGCGACAAAGAGATCGACCGCTTCACATACACCCTCACCGATCTGAGCAACGATGACAGCGCTGAAATGGCCATTGAAGTGACAGGCATCAACGATGCGCCCGTCTTGGCCGCCATTACGGGTGGAACGATTGCTGACCAGACCAATTCATCTTCCCTCGTCACTAGCAACATTTCAGGCCAGCTGTCCGCATCCGATGCTGATACTTCTGCGGTACTGAGTTATGGAATCACTGGCAACAGCAGCTCTACTTCATCAGGCAACTACGGCACATTGAGCCTCAATCGCTCAACTGGAGCCTACGAATACCTACCCAACACCGCTGTGATAGAAGCCTTGAAGCAAGGTGACAGCGTTTCCGACTCCTTTGAGGTATACGTCAATGACGGCAGCCTCTCAGCAACCCAAACCTTTCAGGTCACCATCACTGGTGCCAATGACTCCAATGGCGGTAGCGGAGGTAGTGGAGGTGGCAGCACAAGCAGTGACAGTAGTAACAGCAACACTGATCGCTCTAAGGCGACCCCCAGTGAACTGATCAAAAACACCGATGGCAGTGGCTTCCAAGTGACTGGAAGCAATGGTGTTTGGGTGCAACTAGAAGTTCTCAGAGCCAATGCCGACTGGCAGAACAGCCTGCAAATCGTGAACTCTGAAGGACATGCCATTGGCTCTATAGGTGCCACCAAAAATTCCACCAACATGGGGAGCAATGAGATCTTTCTAAGTGGCGGTAGCGAAATCCAATTTCATCAGTCAAGCAATCGTCAAAAACTTAATCACTCACCAAAATTACAAATCAATCCAGAGCTTGACAACAGCTTTTCACTTCACCTTGAAGATAGTGATCAGCAAAATCCAGACTACGACGATCTATCGATCAAAATCACCACCTCTCATCAGCCCAAGAACATCAACGCGTTCAAGCTCTCCTCACAGCAGAATCGCATCCATGATCCGATCTTGAATATGACGAATCTCAACCCTGGCGGGACCAAGCTGCGTATCACATTAACAAGTGACTGTGGCGACACTAATCGAATTGCTTTTGTCAAACTCACCGCAGACGATGTCAACGACTTCACCGTTGGCGGAATTGGATCATCAGACGAAAACGCATTTGAAGCGGCTGTTCGTGACAGCCTGATCAACCCGGACAACACAGAGATCATGATGAGCGGAGACAAGACAACACAAATCGATTGGACATTTAATCAGGATGACGAAGGTTTTTATGCTCCTGTCTTTATCAATCAAGAAACAGGAAATCTTGTCACCTATGGCATCAACAATACTTTCAATGGAATGGGCTCGATCAAAAATTTAGGCGGCAACTTCTTTGGCTACGAAGACACACTCTCAGCTCAAGACTCCGACTGGGACTTCAACGACATCACCATGCTGGTGGAAATGATCTGAGGCGCTGGGGCCATTCCAGCGGTGGCACCGAATTCCAAACTCATCAATACAAGAACAGTGCTCGGAGAACTCCGCGAATCGGGCTCCATTGAACAAGATGCCGATCTAATGCTGAAGATCGATCGCGATGACTCCTAACAACCGGAAACGCCCTTCCCGAACGGCGTATGGAGGAGGTCATCGCGAGCAAACACAGCAACGGACCGGTGGGAACGGTGAAACTGCTGTTCGAGCGCAGTTCACTCGCTTCTGCAACCTGGCGGCTTAAGCCAACCGAGTAGGTCTCAAGGCAGGGTTGCGGGTCACCATCTGTTTTGATCCCAATCGTGCAGAAATCTGCAGCCCTCCCCAGTCCGGGGGATATCCATTAAGGCAAAGCTTCTGAGAATGAGCTGAGAAGTCGATTAGAGCAGTGTGACCGCACCTACCTTCCAATCCGCGGCTACCTCGACTGACGGCTCCACCGTCGCTCTCACCTACGACGAGGCCCTCTCCTCCACAACCGCAGCCACCACAGACTTCGCGGTCACAACCGCTGGTTCAAACAATGCGGTTACCGCTGTTTCCACCTCTGGCAGCAACGTTGAGCTCACCCTCACAACGCCCGTCTTTAAGGATCAAAGCGTCACCGTTGCCTACACCGATCCAAACACTGGCTCCAACGACGCCAACGCTGTTCAAGACAGCGCCGGCAATGACGCGGCTTCCCTATCTGCAACCGCAGTTACCAACAACTCCAACTACTTAAAAGGCTTACAAGCTGAACTCTTTGAAGGAATCAACTTCGACGGCTTGATTCAGAGACAGCAAGAAGAAATTATTAATCTCGATGATACTTATATCACAAATGCTGGAGGGGATGGAGAGACGTGGTCAATGCGCGCCTACGGAGAAATCCAGGCTTTCGCAACAGGAACAAATACCTGGGAAACTCGAAGCGACGACAGAATTCGCATCTGGATTAATGGTGAACAGGCTCAAAATTGGTCGACTGATCACATGAGCCTTTGGGGAGACGTGATCGCTAATGGTCTCGTAGCTGGCCAGTGGTACAGCATCAAGATTGAATTCGCTGAAAACACTCAGGTATCAAGATTAAAGCTTGCCGATAAAAGAACACGCGGATACGTAGATGAACTTCGCTTCAACACAAAAGCACCCATCTTCCAATCGGCAGCCACATCTGCAGACGGCACCAAAGTCATTCTCACCTACGACGAGGTCCTTTCCTACGAAGAGGCAAGCAACTGGGTGGATGCTCCTAACACCGGCACCTCCTCCACCACTGCAGTTACCTCAGACTTCGCCGTCACCACCGATGGCGCAGCCAATGCCGTCACTGGAGTTGCCGTCTCTGGCGTCACCGTTGAGCTCACACTCACCAACACCGTCACAAACAACCAAACGGTGACCGTTTCCTACACCGATCCCAACCTTGGATCCAGTCTTGGAAACAATGACGTCAACGCCATTCAAGGCATCCAGGGCAATGACGCCGCTTCCATTACAAACAAAGCCGTTACCAATAACTCCAATGTAGATGGCACTCCTCCGGTAATCACCGGGCCATCAGGTTCACCAGGCGATGCAACTTCAAGCAAATCAATCGCTGAAAATACAACCGCTGTTTCTCAGCTCACGGCCAATGAAACCGTCACATGGTCTCTCAATGGCGGGGCTGATGCAGCCAAATTTCAGATTGATGGAAATGGCAACCTGAGCTTCCAGGCTGCTCCAGATTTCGAAA
>QCUI01000086.1 GCA_003210775.1 Synechococcus sp. AG-679-A04 | reverse complement strand
CAGTAAGGGGAAGAGGGTGCTGCGCGTGCGTGCTAGCTGAATGGCGGTATCGCGGTATCCGCGGTTGCGGGAACTGAAGGCATTCAGCTCCTGTTCTTCCTGGCTGTAGATCTTGATGGCTGCGATACCTGACAGGTCTTCCTGAATCAGTTCACTGAGACCTGCCAGGGCTTCCTGTTGGCGCCGTTGTTCCCGCATCATTCGCCCTCCAAACAAGCGAACGGCGCCGAGCATCACCGGGTAAAGGGAGATCGCGGCAACTGTGAGACCGGGATCAATCGCCAGCATGGCCGGCAGGGTGAAGGCGTAAGCCAGAACGGTATTCGTCAAGCTCAGTACGGCAAAACCAAGTAGCCGTCGAACGTTTTCGACATCGCTTGTCGCACGGCTGATCACTTCACCGCTGCCCGTTTGCTGAACCCATCCGGGCTCCTGCTGCAGCATCTGATCAAACAGCTTCTGTCGAAGCTCAACCTCCACCTGGCGCCCGACTCCGAAGACCAGCTGGCGTGAGATGAGCCTCACCACTCCCATGCTCGTGGCGAGCAGCACGATCCAGCCCGCCTGTTTAAGCACATCCGAGAAGGCAAAACCCTCCTGTAGGTCATCGATCACCCGTCGAACCTCGAGGGGGATGGTGACGCTGAGGATGTTCACGACGACCAGAGCGATCGCACCCATCAGGACTGTGCGTCGATGGGGCTTCAGGTAGCGGCGGATCAGATCGAGGCGGAAAGCGGCCATCGCGAACCCTGGACAGAGAACAAACTAGGCATTGAGCTGATGCTCAGGTGAGCGCAACGCTCTGGGAGGGTTCAGTTCGGCGCCGAACTGGTCATCGCATCCTTTTTGAGGGATAGTGTTGATGTCCCCATCACCCGGCCCGGAGTGCATCTGCACCCGGGCTTTTTTCTGTCCGTCGATCCCTAAGGCTCCAGGCCTCTTTTCCCATGGTCTCCCAATCCGTTTCCTGGCCTCAGACACTGGAGCTTCTGCTCAACGGTGGAGTGCTTGTCCCTGAGCAGGCAGCGGCATTAATGAGGGCCTGGCTTTCCGAAGAGCTCACGCCTGTGCAGACAGGGGCTTTTCTGGCTGCGATCAGGTCGCGCGGCGTCAACGGCGGTGAACTCGGTGCCATGGCAGCGGTGTTACGGGATGCCTGTCCTCTGCCAGGGGCACGCCCCGAATTGTTGATGGTGGATACCTGTGGCACGGGGGGTGACGGTGCGGACACCTTCAACATTTCCACCGCTGTGGCTTTTACAGCCGCAGCCTGCGGCGCCCATGTGGCCAAACACGGCAATCGAAGTGCCAGCGGCAAGGTGGGCTCAGCGGATGTGCTCGAAGGCCTCGGCCTGCATCTGCAGGCCCCTACAGGTCAGGTCTTGGATGCTCTCTCTAAGGCCGGTGTGACCTTCCTGTTTGCGCCGGCATGGCATCCGGCTCTGGTGAACCTGGCTCCACTCCGCCGCAGTCTGGGTGTACGCACCGTGTTCAATCTGCTGGGACCACTCGTGAACCCCCTGCGTCCCGATGGTCAGGTGTTGGGCGTGGCCACAGAGGACTTGCTAGATCCAATGGCAGAAGCACTGCAGAGTCTTCGCCAAGATCGAGCCGTCGTGGTCCACGGTGCCGGTGGCCTGGATGAAGCGTCACTGGCCGGAGCCAATGCGTTGCGCATTCTTGAAAATGGAGTGTTGCGTTCAGAATCCATCTCCCCTGGAGATCTCGGCCTTCAGGAGGCACCTCTCTCAGCGCTGCGAGGAGGCGATCTTGACTGCAATCAGGCGATTTTGAGTGATCTGCTCCAAGGCCGCGGCACCCAAGCTCAGGCTGAGGTTGTTGCCTTCAATTGCGCTCTGGTGCTTTGGGTGGCCGGTGTGGAAATGGATCTGAAGTCTGGAGCGCAGCGAGCTCTTTCGGCTCTGGGCGATGGCCTTGCTTGGGAGCGTCTCGAGCAGTTGCGCCTGGGGCTGACCCCCGCCGAGGGAGGATGAGGGCTCCAGCGTTGTTGAGGGGATTCATCTGCTGATGACTGCTTCATCCAGTGAGTCGGCATGGCTGGTGCTGGCCGATGGCACTGTTTTCTCCGGATTGCGCTGTGGCGCCGACGGCAGCGTGGTCGGTGAGGTTGTTTTCAACACCGGCATGACCGGGTACCAAGAGGTCATGACTGACCCCAGCTATTCCGGACAGCTGGTTACCTTCACCTACCCGGAACTGGGAAACACCGGGGTCAATCCGAATGATCAGGAGGCAGACAAGCCGCATGTTCAAGGTTTGATCGCGCGGCAGTTGTCACCGGTGGCCAGCAACTGGCGGTCCCGTCAAAGTCTCCAGGACTGGTTGGAGGCTCATGGCGTTGTCGGCATCCACGGCATCGACACGCGCGCTTTGGTTCGCCACCTGCGTGAAACAGGCGCCATGAATGGAGTGATCAGCTCCGATGGACGCTCGCCGGCGGAGCTGCTTGAGGTGGTGCGTTCAGCGCCTTCGATGGAAGGCCTGAATCTCGCCGCCAGGGTTTCGACGACCACTCCCTACGCCTGGAGTACTCCCTGTGCCGTTGATTTCGACCGACGCTTGCAGAGCGGCAGGCCGGACACTCCTTACCGAGTCGTCGCGATCGATTTCGGAATTAAGCGCGCCATCCTCGATCGACTGGTGAGTCATGGTTGTGATGTGACGGTTATGCCGGCATCGACTGACGTGCAGAGCGTGCTGGCTTGCAAGCCTGAGGGGGTGTTTCTGTCCAACGGACCGGGGGACCCGGCCGCCGTTGGTGACGGTATCGCTTTGTCCCGAGGTCTAATTCAGCAGCGGGATCTCCCTTTGTTCGGTATTTGCCTTGGCCATCAGATTCTCGGTCTGGCCATGGGAGGCACCACCTTCAAGCTCGGTTATGGACATCGTGGTCTCAACCATCCCTGCGGCACCACCGGCCAGGTGGAGATCACGAGTCAGAACCATGGTTTTGCCCTGGATGCGGCGAGTCTCCCCGCCGACTGCATCGAGGTGACGCATCTCAATCTCAACGACCGCACCGTGGCAGCGATGGCCCACCGGCAGCAGCCGATCTTTGGTGTGCAATATCACCCTGAGGCGAGTCCCGGCCCCCACGATGCCGATCACCATTTCGCCCGTTTCGTTTCGCTGATGTCAGATCGACGCTGATGCGTGGTCTGTCTCGAAGAGCATCACTACACTTCGCACGACGACGACGCAACACGGGGGGTCTGGTCCCATCACTGAACTGCAGCGACTGACGGTTTCGCTCCGTGGAGGATTTGAGCAGAAGGATGGCTGCCTGGTGTTTCACTTCACCGGCCAGTTAGATGCCTACTCCGAAAAGCAGTTCATCACTTACGTGATGGATGTTTTGAAGGCCAATGCCTTTCCTGCTGTCTTTGATCTGAGCAAAATCGACTTTCTCGATTCCTCTGGCCTCGGTGCCTTGGTGCAGCTGGCCAAACAATGCAAAGACGCCAAGCGCAGTTTCGTGGTGGTTGGCAATTCACGTGTCACCCAGACCGTGAAACTGGTCCGTCTAGAAGCGTTCCTCCATCTGGTGGACGATCTGGAGACGGCTTATACCCAGCTGTCTGCTTGAGCGACTGGATCCGGCTTCAACAGTCTCTGCCGGCAGGTTCCAGCGATCTCGGTCCCCTGCAGCTGGCATGGCTCGGGGATGCCGTCTGGGAGCTCCATCATCGTTTGCGGCACTGCCGGCAGGCGGGCCGCTCCAAGGATCTCCACCGTGCCGTGGTTGCCGAGGTTCGTGCCGATGCCCAGGCGATTGCCCTCAAGCGGCTTGAACCCTGGCTCACCGAGGAGGAGAAAGACCTTGTGCGTCGTGGCCGCAATCGTGCTGGCCGCGGCCCACGGGGTGCCGACGCTTCGGCTTATGGAAAGGCCACAG
>QCUI01000085.1 GCA_003210775.1 Synechococcus sp. AG-679-A04 | reverse complement strand
GTTTTCAGGCTCCTGAAAGATATGTAGCCCCGCCAAGTGCGGGGTTTTTCATATCAAGCCTGCGGATACGGTGCGTCCTGCCGACTGCTGCTATGACTGTTGAACAGACCTGATATCCATGTCAGAAGAACAGCTCAAAGCCTTCCTAGAAAAGGTCAAAGGCGACAACACGCTTCAGGAAAAGCTCAAGACAGCAGCCGATTCCGATGCAGTACTTGCGATTGCAAAAGAAGAAGGATTTATGATTTGTGCTGATGACTTGAATAACGCTCAATCAGAGCTTTCTGAAAAAGAACTGGAAGGCGTGGCTGGGGGACAAGATGCAGGCTGCTGGTCACCCTCACTGCCCTGCCTACATACAAAACTCGTATAAAATTCTGCCTATATACAAAACTCGTAATATCATCTCTATAGACTCGTATTAAAATACTGAAGCCCCTGGCGCCCTATGAACTTTCTATATCTGCGAAACTTCAAAGCCTCGTAAGCGCTTTACTTCTCTCAGCATCACCTGCCATTGCTCAGCGATACCTAGGAGCCCCTACGTGACCTTGCAAAGCAATGCCTAGGAGTAGCCTAGTAACACTTAAGACTCCTTGTATGCCCTTCTAGTTACTACTCAGAGAGCATGCGAATGGCTCCCCTAAGTAATGTTGTAACGCGGCTTGTCTTGTTAATTCACTTCAGAACTTTATGCGCGGTTCCGTCTCCGTCATACTTATCTGTATTGTAAAAACCGCCCCTTGTACCGAAGTACAGGGTTACTAGCACGAAAGGAATGGAAACATACACAAGAACTGTGGATAAAGTCATTTTAGATCTGTAGAACCCAGTTTGATGTCTCTATGTTAGATGCACGGCCTTTTGATGTCATGCTCTACTGCAAGTTGAGCTTCATGTGATCGCTACTTGACCGCCGCTCACAGAGCGAACGGTATAGTCATTGAGGCGGAGCCCCATGAAGTGGGTTGTCATTCTTTCTCCGTTGCGGCTGTAGGCCAATACGATTCACCGGTTCTCGGGTGTTCCGGTGGATCGGGCTGCCACTGAACAAGTATTGCCCGTAGTTGCTAGTTGATAGCAGTCTTGATAATTAATTAATCCCTGACTTTGTCAGCTCAGTTGTGCCAGGTATTAGATGATATTTAGGCATTGGCAGTGATCGAAGCGTTAGCAATCCCTGCATGAGTACTAAGTAGAGGGATTTAACCGCTTAATCGATCAATGCTATATAAGCGCAGAAATAACTACCCTTGCAATAACATCAGATTTCACCTGTAATCAAGTCGTCCACCAAGAAGTTTATTGCATTCAAGGATTCCCATATTCAATCCAGCTTTCTGGTATGGAAAAAAGTAATCGTCAAACTCAGCACGCACTTTTGCAAGGAGCTTGCTAGAGAGATCATTCAGATCATTGATGGTCACTGGTCCTTCACCTGGCACAACCATGCCTTCTTTAGCCATCATGCACCACGATGACATTGAACCAGTCATCATCCCCAACTGCACGCCCTGCCTGAAGTCGCCTGTTTGCATTGCATGCCTAATATCATCTTGGAGTTGTGGCGGCATAGAGTAAACCTTGGAAGGAGCCAAAAAAAGAACAGTGGCTACGAGAAGTCCGTTTAAAAGGAATTTGGGCCTCTTCATGATTTCAGAGGAATATATTGAGCTTCCTCAATATTACTACTGTTAAATGCGATTCATATGACCCAGAGGCTCCAGGATTGCAATTACTTATTGGCTAATGCCTTGGCTTTTTCAATTTCCTTGATCAGATCTTCAATTGTTCCAGGTGATCCTTTGATTTTCTGAACTGCCCAGAGTGCGGATTCAAGACTATCGATAAAGGTCTGGTTTTGGTCAGGGAACTCAGTGTTGATGAGCTTGTACGCCATTTCTGAGTTCTTCAGCAATGGGCCTATTCTAGACGAAACATGACTCAATTGATTTTGCAACAAAAAGTGGGTCATATAATGAATTAAAGAGTTTCTGCACACTTGTCCATTGTCTTGTTATTGCTTTTGAAAACGTCAACGCCAACTCTTGTCGCACCAAATACCGCTATTCGGAAGTCGAGCTTCAGCCCTTCCTGAGATCTAAAGCCAACGATGCTGATCCCAGATGAAATATCCCAACATTGATCTTATTGTTTGAGCTTGTGCATTTCATGTACATGATTCAATTTGCGATCACCAGCCTTTTTCCTCTATCAATCAGTGCAGTTCTCGAGTGGCACTAATTTGCATGCTTGGTTATGTCACAGGGCTATAGTTCAAGCATTTTTTAAGCACGGTTGATTGTGAATGTTGGCATGTTGCCCTGTCCGTTCAACATCTTGCTCTAATCCTTTTACGTGGCTATAGTTGAATTATTGATTTTGGAATCAAAGGGTTGAGAACGATTAACCAATTTATTGTCAGCACACCTCTTGCTATTGCGATGGTATTACCGCTTGGAGTGGCAGCTGCAACCATCAAGCAAGGAGTTGAGTTGGCGAATTCGATTGGCGTGCAGTCCGGGAAACAGTATTGTTCCGGAAGGTCTGCCGGCGATGCAATTGAAAAGGGCACTGCTAAGGCGATGTTCGACTCAAGCATGTCTATGGACGAAATCAACACCATTGATATGGCCCAAGACGTTTACAGTGTCTCGTTGATTGAGTCATTGTTTGCATACACAATTGATAATTGTCCCGCCCGTGCAAAACGTCTTTGGCGTGAAATCAATGAATCAATGTAGTTGAATTGGTTGTATGAATTGGTCTTGCAAGGTGAACTATCCTTGACCTTATGAATATCTAACTTTCGCAGTTGGATTTAAAATTTTAATTTGACATCTCTACTGGATCCCTGGGGGTTTGTCGTTGAGCTCATAAGGCCAAGGGTTATAGATGGTTTATTTGGCACAACATTTGGTGTGATTAAAAACGCTTAAGAAGTTCTTGTAATAGCAAAGACGACTACTGTTCATATGAATGCAAACAAGAGATAAAGCATGCCTACTGAAATATCATGAAAAAAGAGGAGGAACTTTGCAAGTTCCTCCTCTGCTTTGCATCCACCACGTAAACGCGGCTCATTCAATCTATGAAGCTGTTGCTTTTAGTGTGAGTGGGTTTCCCGTACCTCGCTACACAGAGAGTGAAATGGGATCTACTGCTGAGCTGTTTGTTTGAGCTTGTAGATTCTCAACGACAGCATGGCGGTTGAAAAGCTTACGTGGAGTTGGTCTACAAGGTCGTCTGTCATTGCCTACCGAACCTGTTGATTTTGTAGATGTTGAGAGTGAAGCACGCGAATCCAAAGCTGACAATCAGAACAAGGCGATCTTTCGTTGACTCTATGATGTGTTAGACGCCTAGGAATTTTTTTGCACTTGGTGTTGAGGATACCTTTCTGTTTTTTCTTTTCGACACCAGCCGATTCACTCCTTTTCTGTGCCTTGGTCATTGACGTGAATCTCTAAACAACCCATTTCTATCGCTGAGTTCCCGTAACTATATTTTGAGCATTTTGCAATGATAGCTTCAATGTATTGATGATTCTACGTAGAGATCTGCTCACTTTCTAGGTTTTAAGCCTTTTCCATCATTAAAACTATCCAACAGTGAGCCTAATTCTTGATTCAAGACTCACTCATGAAGTGATCTCGCAGTGGATATACATGAGCTCAGGAGCCGGGTCCCAGCAGAGCTTAAGCCACGGGCTCAGCCATGCTTGCTTTCCTGTAACTTCGTCTAGCCAATAGGTTGACCCTGGATTTTTACGGTCTTCCTTGAGCCAGGTAAGGGTCGTTGTCTCTTCTTCAAGGGGAATACGGCTGACCGTAACTTCCATTGTGGAATAGCGATCGGCTTTCACTTCGGACATCGATCGATAGATGTCGTCCATGATCTGTTCTGTGCCACCAACGAGGAGCTCGTTTTTAGTCTTGTACTCAGGCATTGAGAACTGCCACATACCGTCATCTCGACGTTCCATCTGGAATGTCCATTGGTCTTGATCTGGAGCTGATGCATTGACTAACTCGCGCTCAACGTCAGTCAGCTGCCAGTAAGTCTGTTCAAGTAGGGTTGTGTTTGCTTTTGCAGACATTCAGAGAATTGAATGAGGTCCTGTTAAGCAAACTATAGAGATTAAGTTCGGCAATTATTCAATGTCTTGATTCATGCATTTGATCCCAAAACAAAACCAACGTTTTGTTGATAAAGGTTCTGAGTCGGCAGAAGCTTTAGTTGATTCCATCTCTGGATCCATGAACGGTCAGAAACGCTATACGGTGAGATACCGCGAGCCCAGCAGTCGAAGAATTGAAAACTGCTACTACGCCGATGATGCCTTCGAAGCCAGGATTCTGGCTATGGAGGCCGTTCCTTATATCAAGGCTCATCCCCACGCCATAGATTTGATTCGCTGTGAGGAATTCAAGTAGGCACCGATGGGTCTGCGGTTCGTTTTCTTGATCGCCGCTGGAGACAAGGATCTCCATGAAATTCGGTTGAACGATCCGGCGCCGCCCCCCCCCCCCCAATCAACAGCTCATCGAGTCATTGCAAGCTGTTTTAAGAGACTGAGTGATCGCTAAGACTCAGACAAACCACCGACAGC
>QCUI01000084.1 GCA_003210775.1 Synechococcus sp. AG-679-A04 | reverse complement strand
TCAGAAGCGCTTCATAAGCATCAGTAAGAGCTTGACTTGGCATCGAGCAAGGATGGCTGGGCACACACTCCGTGATGGCGCTTCGCTCTGCGCCGTGGAACACTGTAGACAGATGCAAAAGTGGACCGATGCCTGAGTCCGGTTGCCCCCTGTACAGGCTTGTGGCATTGGACGGGCAGCCGCATCCGGTTTTAGATGCTCCCTATGAATCGATCGCTGCGGCGGAGGCGGCGGCCAGTCGCTGGTGTGCAGGCCAGGGGCGTTCGATGTCAGTGGTTGAGCGCGGGATTGCTCTTGAAGTGCAGACTCGCTGCGGGGAATGGCGCACCTTGGGCTATCCCAGTGCCTGCCTTTTGGAGTCGGGAAGTGGGGCCGCAGCGCTTTGAGGACCTTGTATGGGCTTGCGTCCAGCCAGGGCCTCGATCAACCATGACGGAAGGTGGCGGAGCGACTGATGCGGGTCAGTGTTGATCTTTGTTTGGTTCCGCTGGGGGTCGGTGTATCGCTAGGGCCCTCACTCGCTTTGTGTCACCAGGTGATCAAGGCATCCGGGCTTGATCATCAACTTGGACCCGATGGCACGGCCATCGAAGGGGAGTGGGAAGACGTTTTCGCTTGCGTCAAGGCCTGTCATGAGCGCCTGCATTAAGAGGGAGTGAAGCGGATTCACGCCACGCTTCGCGTCAATACGCGAGTTGATCGCGTCCAATCGTTTCGCGACAAGGTGGACAGCGTGAATCGCCTGATGCCGTGAATCAAGGCGGATTTGATGCCAATTCGGTCCAGCGTGTCTTGAATGAGACCAGGAACTGGAGAAAGAGGATTGCTGGGTCTGGCTCCGTCGGTTCGAGTGCGTGCTGTCGCTGCACTGGCGCTGACTCTGTTTGCTCCTTGTTTCGCCCGATCATCAAAAGCTGAGACCTGGGATCGGGTCGGAAGTTATGCCGCGCTGATCCGTCGATCAGGAACCCATACCCTTGTGGCCAAGGATTGTCCGTCTGCCCTTCTGGGTGCCTTTCATGCGCCCCGTAATGCCCTGCTGATCTGTGCGAACAACATTGAGGACGACCCAAGGCAGGTCTGGGTGGTTCTTGCCCATGAGTCAGCCCATGTCATGCAGCATTGTCATGGAGGGCCATTGCTCGCTGATAACCAGGTCGGCAATGCGTTAGCGCGCATCGAGTCTCAATCCCGAACAACTTTTCAGGAGCTGCGTCTTTATCACCAGTCGCAGCGCCGGGATGAAATCGAGGCACGTCTTGTGCAAGGGATGCCCCCCGACGAAGTGGAAGCCCTGTTTCGCAGCTTCTGTGCCGAACGTCTGAGTCATCGCCAGCTTGCCCAACCCCCTGCTGTTCCTGGATCTCCTCCCTGAGCAGTCCCCAGCCTGAAGCTGAAGCAGCAAGCTCACCCTCTTGGAGTGGGCTCAGGTTGATGGGGCACGGACCTTACGGTGTGCAGAAGTGTGGCATCTCTCCATGGCTCCGCGGCTTAACGGCTACTGGTTGATGACCTGGCTAGGTCTGGTGGCCAACCTGATTGCTCTGCCTGTGATCGGTCTTCTGGCATTTCGAGAAGGAGCCTCCTCCGGCATCGCCATCACCAACATCACCCTTGCCTTTTCTCTGGCTTGGCCCGCTGCGATTGTTGGGATCGTGGCTTCAGCAGGCTTGTTAGCGCAGCGACGCTGGGGTGTGATTCTGGCCATCGTTGCTCTGTCGATGAGCCTCGCAGGCGCCATCCCCTATGGCCTCGTTCGCCTGGTCCTAGGGCTTGAGCCCCAGACCATGGGGCTAGGACCTGTGGTGCTCGGGTTGATCAATGTGCTGGCGTTGATCTATTGGTGCCGCCCAGCCCACAGGCGTGGCGTCAGGCTTTGATGCCTTGGCAGCAGCTGCTCCTCAGCTCGCGGGCTGTTCGCTTGTGCTCGAGCACCCTCAGTACCTAGTGGTCGACAAGCCATCTGGCCTGCTGAGTCAGCCCGGTCTTGGCTCGCATCAAAGCGATTCCTTGATCACAAGACTTCAGGACTGTTGCCCTCAGCTCCGCTTGGTGCATCGCCTCGATCGGGATACGTCTGGACTCATTCTGGTGGCCAAAAATCAGAGCAGCCTGCGATCTCTCAGTGCTCTGTTTGCTGCCCGCAGAGTTCACAAGCTTTATCTCGCTGATGTGGTCAGGCCTTTGTCAGGCAGGGGTGGCAGCATTCACCTCCCCCTGGCAAGGCTGCAGCGCCAGCCGCCTGAATATGGTCCGCATCCAAATGGCAAGCCTTGTTGCACGCTTTGGCGCAAATGGACGCCATCAACCGAGTGCAGACGTCTTTGGTTGCGGCCTCTGACCGGCCGTTCCCATCAGTTGCGGGCTCATTTGGCTGCTGTGGGTGCTCCGATCTGTGCCGATCGCATCTATGCCCCCTCAGATGCTCTGGGCCCTATGCATTTGCATGCTCATGCGCTGAGCTTTCAGGACCCTTTTGACCAGCGACGGGTGCGTGTGCGCTCTGCGCTTCCATCGTGGGCTTAGGTGGCCTTGGCTTAGGTGGCCTTGGCTTAGGCGGTCTTGGGCTAGGCAGAGAAACTGCGCTTTGCGGGGATGGGATAGGGAATCCGGCGATGACGCATTCTTCGCCACACGCGGACGAACGAATGCATCACCAGTTCAAGTTCGGCCCGACTGAGGCTGCTCTGGCTGAGTTGTCCATCGCTGACTCGCGCCTCAACGATCCGTTTGACCATGTCGCGAGCTTCCTGATCACTCGTGTCTGGCGGCAGTGAGCGCAATGCGGCCTCACAACCGTCCGCCAGCATCATGATCCCTGTTTCTTTGGAGCGAGGCGTTGGTCCGTGGTAGCGGAAGCGTTTCTCGGAGACGTCAGGATTCTGCTGGCGGGCCTGATGCAGGAAATATCCCATTCGCAATGTGCCCTGATGTTCAGGAATGAAGTCCGCAATCGGGCGTGGAAGCCGATGTCGTCGTGCCAGTTTCAGACCTTCATCCACATGCGCTTGAAGCACTCCTGCACTGGCCAAAGGGTCGTTCAGCCGAGTGTGCGGATTTTCTCCACTGGTTTGATTTTCGATGAACCAGTTAGGGGCATGAAGCTTTCCGACATCGTGATACAGGGAGCCTGTTCTGATCAGGTCAACATCGGCGCCGATCGACCGCGCACCCTCCTCGGCCAAACCGCAGATCATCAGTGTGTGCTCAAAGGTGCCTGGGGCTTCTGAAGAGAGCCGCCGCAGCAACGGGCGCTCCTGATCTGCCAGTTCCATCAACCGTGCTCTTGTCAGCAACCCGAAGGAGCTTTCCAGCAGAGGAATGACCAGGATCGCCAGCATCATCGCCAGCCCCATCAGCAATGCTTCAGAGGCGAGCTCACCTGCATCGGATGGCAAGCGAATCCATGATCCGGCAAGCGGTTGGCCATTTCGGTTCATCAACACCAGCTCGGCCAGCCATGCACCCACTGGCAGCAAGACGGCGAGTTGCAGCAGCTGTGCTCTGCTACGCAAACGACCTGCCTGCAATGCAGCGACGGTGGCCGTGGCCGCGGCAATCAGCAGGCGCCCTTCGCCCAGGCCAGTGACTGGGGTGGGCCAGAGAAGACTGGCTACAGCCATCCAGGCCAGTGCACTGGTTGTGCCCAGGCCCTGAGCCAGGAGAAGGGTGGGTGGCACGATCACCGCCAGGGGGCTCACTGACGCACCGAACCAGAGTTTGCAGGCCTGACTCAGCAGCAAAAGCCCCAGCGCTAGCAGGCCATGGGGTGCCTCCAGGCAGGGACGTTCGCGGCGCATGACCAGTAGCAAAACCCCGCAGCTGGCCAGTGCTTCTGTGAAACGGATGATCCAGATTCCCAGCTTTGGTCGGCGATTCACCATCCCGAAGAAATCGAGGACGTCGTACGCCTGTGAGCTGATCGACTCACCCTTGCGGGTGATGAGATCGCCTTGATTCACCTCAATGGTGGGGATTCCTTGTTGAGTGATCAGCTCCTCGATCAGTCGCTGGCTCCGCAGTGGATCGGTTTGAAGGTTGCTGGCTCCTTGAAGCGTGGTTGTCAGCACCTTGCTGCCCAGGCTGCGGCCGGCTGGCGCTCCTTGGTTGAGGTCTTCGAGCTGCAGGTCGCTGGCCCGTTGAAGCTGTTCCAGAGCGAGGGTGTTGACAAGCCCCTGAGCGAGCATCCTGTCGAGCGCCCGTCGCAGAGCCATATCCCAGACCCGACGCTCATCCTGGGTTCGTTTTTCCAGCCATAGCTGCTCGTTCAAAGACAGATTGACCGGTCCGATTCGCTCGGCATCGTTGCTGTTCGCGACCCGTTCCAATTCGCTGAGGTGTCGCTCCAGCCGCATGTGGATCTGCTCGTTTTCCTGAGGATCCAGAACCTGCACGAACGTGCTGGATCCGAGGCTTGAACGCCTCTGTTCCAGGGCTTCGCTGTCAACAACCCTGGCATCCTTTGGGGCTTCTGCATTGAAAGGGGCTGCCAGGCCTGGCCTCAAATCGGGTTCCACTAGCCATGGCCAGCTTGAAACCAGCGCCACCAGAACACAGAGGATCAGCAGTGTGGCTTTCTGCAGCCTGTTCCAGCGAAGCACCGGGCGGCGAGGTGATTCGCTCCTGAGCCAGGACCTCCAGAGACGTGCTAGGCGATGCGAACGCAAGTCAGCCGGGAGCATGCAGCACAAACGCTAGCTCTGCCGGAGCGGCATGCTGGATTCACATGCTCAGATGGCAATGGCCCTCAGGTTGGATGG
>QCUI01000083.1 GCA_003210775.1 Synechococcus sp. AG-679-A04 | reverse complement strand
AGGCGTTCTTGCGGGGGGCGAGCCTCCCCCGTTTGGGTCAGTACCACTGCTGATCAATGCTGAGCCCGCGACCTCTGCTGCGGGAAAGCAGCTCGCCACCAGGATTGAACGGGGTCAAAGGACACCAATCGAGCGATCAGGTCAGCAGCAACACATGACAACGCTCTCCAGGGGATCAAGATCACGATGTGAACGTGGAAGGCACGATCACATGACGATGAGTCCGGCATTGGGCACCCGCCGGATAAGTCGTCATGACTGCTACCCGGATTGAGCGGAGTCAGACCAAGCGAAGGATGTGAGTCGTCAGATCAGTGTTGACCCACCTGATCACCTCGGAGTTCACATCAGCGATCAGGAAGAGGTTGTGGACCTTGGGATCCCCAAGCTGGCTCAGCGACCGTCCAGCCACAGCGTTGCAGCTCCTTCCAGAGAGCAACGGCGTCCTCGTATCGCATGTTCCTACGTGTCTTCAGAAGTGGCGGGTCTCCTGCTGGCATCTCTTTGACGTGGTCAACGATCACCAGAACGTCTTTTGCTGAACCGCTCTGCTTCGGATCGGAATGGAACCTGACCGACTGGCACCTGCTCGCGATAGTCAGCCAGCCTTCCATTTGATGCGGTCTCGATGAGCAAACGATACAAGTTGGCTCTTGTGTCGCGGGACACGCGATTGCTCCCATTTCGTTGATCAGTTACTCACAGATCAGCTCTCGACAGGATGTGAGTGACCAGATCGGCGCTGACCCAAGTGATTACCCCGGAGTTCACATCAGCGATCTGAAAGAAGTTGTGAATGCTCGGATCACGGGAAGCACCGCCAGTGGATCTCCTTGCCCATCCCCCAATCCTTGTCTGCTCTTTCGCCTTGTTGCTCATAGATGCAATGGTCAGCGGACATTGCCGGCAGTATTAGGTGCGCTACAAGCTGGCAGCGGACGGACAGACTGCTTTAAATGTTATGAGCAGCACCTACATAGAAGATCAACTAAGAGGTGCATAAAAGATTATTCCTGCTGTTAAAAGTGCGCACAACGTCGAAAAGATACCAAAGAAAAGCATTGCAGCAAGCGAGAACCGCGAAGTGCTATAAAGCTGCATTAGTAAAACTTGAGTGAAGTTGATTGGTGGTGTTGAGGATTGCGTTTGTACCAAATTTGCTTCTCTCAAGTTAAGAGTGGTTCAGTCGTCAGTTTGATGGAGTGCTTCAAGCCAATCCCTTAGCTGCTGTGGTGTCTGAACTCCCATGCGGGCCAACCCTCTTGCTAGTTTTTTGCAGTCCCGAGGGGTGAGGTAAAACAGCTCCGTATCGGTATCAATTAGCTCTTGATATAGGCATTGCTGCTCTTTGGTGAGAGTCATAAGCCATGCCCTGTCAGAGGTGAAACATCAGTGTTGGCCGGATGGCTCAGGTTGTGATCCCCTATCCGAGCCAAAGAAAGCAGAGATTTTTGGTCACATTGGGTGATGTGGTCTTTGTCGAAGGTAGGGATGCTGATGATTTTGAACTATTCACTATGACGACAGCAACTAAACCAAAACTTCCAACTCGCAGAAGAGAAGCCGAGAACGGCATTTTGAAACCAGCGGCCATGCTGGTTGCAGTTCTGCAATGGGTGGTTTGACCCTGGCCTGATCCATTCCTCTGCAGAATCACTGCATTGATGGGGGGCGTGGTGGCTGAAGCTGGTGTGAATCCTGCTGATCAGCGCTGGAGTTGGTGGCCGCTTATGCCACCTTGGAGTATTTAATTGCAGCGCGTTTATTGATGTGGTCCCTGAGTTGTCTCTAATTTTTTGTGCAACTGGGCAGTCGTATGTGCAGCTGGGGCGTCTCAGAACAGCATGGTGAGCTGAAGCAGACCACTCACAGAGTCTGGCGTGGCATCACGGTCGCCGATCAATGGCAGCACAGTGATCGTCGGCTGGAAATACAATGAACCCGTAAGAGCAATCTGCGCATAACCCTGCAGCATTAGCTCATTGGGATTATATTCGGCCCTCAGAAAATCACTGTTCCTGTTGATGCTGGCCCAGGCAATTCCAATGCCGATGCTGTCATTCGGGCGGCTTTTTAAGGGGCCATCAGCAGTCAGTCCTGCTGTGATCGAGGCACTCATCTGATTGCTGTTGGACGGCGACCAGCCGGCACTCACGAAGCCATTCAGCCCACTGCTGTCATGCTCAGGCCGAAAGCTAGATAGACGCTGATTGAGCAGTCCGTATAACCCCCAAGCGCCAACTTCAGTGAAACAGTTGCTGCTATTGCCTTGTTGACAAACCACGGACTCCCCACCCTGCGACCAAGCACCTAATCCGGCGGAGCCAGGCTTGCGTGCCTTGCCGACAACCCATCCACTGCCAACTTCAGCGATGCTGAATAGTGGACCGGCCAGGGATGGTGAATCAAGACCGGTCTGAACGGAAGCATCGCGAAGACCTCCTCGCCCGTCGTAGACCCCCAGGCTGATGTAGGAACGATCGTCGAAAAATTCAGGCTGAGCCGTAACTGCCAGACCCAGTGCGGAATTGGTGTAGCCGGGGAGTCGACCCATAAGGGTCGGCATTGAGTAGATAGGCGTGAAGGTCAGGCTGGTCAGATTCTGAATTTGATAACGGAAATCGCTTGTTGTGTCAGGCCGATTGATGTTGGCGAAGATGACACTGGCCGACTGCTTGCCGGCAATCACTCGCAATCTGCCATCAAAGAAGTCTTTGCGTATGGCGTATTCAAACAACTCAGTGCGATCAGGAGGAGGAGCTGTCGTAAGGCTGTTAGTGCCCTGCACGCTGCCGCTGGCTTGTCCCGCATCGGTCGTGGCGTTGACCTGCAATCCCTGAACCCAGATCCAGGTGTTTTCAAGACCGATCGCCTTGCCGAGATCCAGGCTGGCCTCAGCTATCACTGACTGCACACCGTTGGTTGCGTTAAGGCCGGTCACTCCTCCGTTCCATTGGTCGGTTCCGTTGCCGACCCAGACACCGCTGATCCTTAGAGCAGCATCGGCGGGGAGACCTAGCAAACGGCCCAGCTCGCCCGTACCAGGAGCCCTCTGCGATGCCGCTGGGTTGCTGGTTGGAGGTTGAGGTTCGGCGAGAGTTGGTAGTGAAAGAACCCACAAAGAAACGATCAGGCGACGCACGACGCATGAAGAGAAGCCATGCCAAGACTTCGCCCATTTCATTGACAACCTTGTTCCCTGTACTCAGAACATCTCCCAGCACAACACTCAGACCAAGAGAAGGCAAGTTTGAACACCGCATCAGGCACAACTGGAGTGAACGACCCACAATCGTGGTCAGTTGATCGAGACTCCGAGCTAGTCAATGGTTAAAGCTTTATTTGCTGCACTCATCATCAGTTGGATCACGTTGCTTCAGGCTGTTCCTGCCGAAGCTGTTTCTCCACATGATCTGGAGAGGCAACTCGGCAGCAAAGAAGGCATCACGCGCTTGATGCCTTCGTTCAGAGACACCAAAGGTCGCTTCAATGTTCCCGACCCCACCAGGGATCCACAGGGTTTTCTCACAGCTCAGCAGACACTCACCATCCTGATTGACCAAGCCGAAAGCCGCGCTCTCAACCGATTGAGTCCAGACGAATTGCAGCGACGTCTGAGCGGAAAGCCGACGAGACTTCCAGAGAAGTGGAAACGATCGGAAATCGCCGTGCGCACCGATGGGCAAACTCAAAGCTGCGCTGACGATGGTCTGGATTGCTCGGCCTACGGATCTGCCTCCTTTCTGAACAACCTGGAACCAGTAGAAGGATTGGAGCGCACGTTTTATCGAAGCGTTAATGCGCAGGGTGATGCCGAAGCGTTGGTCTACTTGCAACCCACAGCCGTTCCCAGCGTGAGCAGGATCCTTCTGGCTGCGGCTAATTCAGCAGGCGTCTGGATCCCGGCCGCCTATGCCCTGGGGCCAGAGGGAGGCGATGCTTTTCTGATCGTCAACAACTGTCTCGACCTCGCAGAAGCCGAGAACGGCATTTTGAAACCAGCGGCCATGCTGGTTGCAGCTCTGCAATGGGTGGATTGACCCTGGCCTGATCCATTCCTCTGCAGAATTACTGCATTGAAGGGGAGCATGGTGGCTGGAGCTGGTGTGAATCCTGCTGATCAGAGCTGGCCCTGGTGGCCGCTGCTGCCAATCTTGAGCACCTGATTGCAATGGTTCTAGGGGATTGATCCCTCAGTTGTCCCCAGTTTTTTGTGCAACTGGGCGTGTTTGTGGGCTAGTGCTGATTCGCAGCCTGAATGGCTATCAGTGTGGTCCTCGTCACCACTGTTGAGGTCGGTAGAGATGCCTTGCACTTGGCAATCGCACTGGCCGTTGTTTGCTGGCAGCGGTTACTGGTTCTGGTGTGGTGATGGGGCGGGGCCTGGTGTCGATGGTGTGTTCCGCAACAACAATGCCTACGGCGACGCCAAGCGTTTGCCAGGTCAGCACCATTGCTACAACGCCAAGGAAAGTACTTTTTGCATGGAATTCATGCGGCCTCGTTCACTCCCTTGAGCCTCGTCTGCATCTTGATCAATCATCAATCAATCAAGACAGTTGATTGCTTTTGATTGTGATCGGGCGATGAGTGTTTCAAGCCAGCCTTGAAGGGTTTGAATCACGTGCGGCTGCAACCGGTAGTAGACCCAGCGACCACTCTGCCGATCACTCAGCAGGCCGCATTGCTTAAGCACCTTGAGATGAAACGACAGTCTCGATTGGGCCAGGCCTAGATCGCTCGTGAGATCGCAGACGCAACTCTCGCCGGAGGCTAGAGCCTCGATGATTTGCAACCGGTTGGGATCCGCAAGAGCTTTGAGCAGGTTCTGA
>QCUI01000082.1 GCA_003210775.1 Synechococcus sp. AG-679-A04 | reverse complement strand
GGTGACGGCCACAGCCTGACTGTTCCTACACGTGTCATCGGCACCAAGACAGTCGACGGCAAAACCAAGAACGTCTACTACAAGAACAAGGGTAAGTACCTCGGTCAGGACGCTTTCACGTTCAACTACCGCGCAACCCTGAACCTGAACACCAGCTTCACGGGTAAGGACCTCCTCTATACCCGCCTGCGTTCCGGTAACTTCAACGACAACGCCTTCTCTGGTAAGGGTTACACCAGAAACATCACTCAGCTCGCCGTTGCTAAGTCAACTGGTGACGCCCTGAAGGTTGACAAGCTTTGGTATCAGTTCCCTCTGGGTGCTGACTTCCAGGTTTATCTGGGTGCCAAGATCGAGAACTACTACATGCTTGGCGCTCCTGCCAGCGTGTATCGCCAGATTCTCAAGGACTTCAAACTCGGCGGTTACTACGGCGTCTACGGCGCCAGCACCTCTCCTGGTGCGGGTATCGTCTGGAAGCCCGGCAGCCAAGAGAATCCCGGAGATCCCAAGTTCACAGTTGCTGTGAACTACACAGCCAAGAATGGCGCCAAGGGTAATCCCGAGAGCGGCGGCGGTATCGGTACCGATACCTCCAAAGGCAAGTTCCTCGCTCAGATCGGCTACGGCGGTCCTCAGTGGAACATCAACGCTGGTTATGCCTACGTCCAAGACGGTATGACCGTCGGTTACGGCACACCTCTGGGTTCCGGCACCAAAGTTCTTGGTGGTGATGATGAGTCCGAATCTCGCGGTTTCAGTGACGCCAATGCATTCGCTCTGCGCGCTTGGTGGCAGCCTGCTGAGGCAAGCTGGGTTCCTTCCATCAGTCTTGGTTGGGATTACACCTCCTACAGCCACGACAAGAGCTACAACAAGTCCATTTCTGTCAAAGGCACAAGCTTTGACGGTAAGCGTCTCCGTAGAAAGCAAGCTTCTCAGGCTTGGACCGTTGGTCTGAACTGGAAAGATGCCTTCATGAAGGGCAACGTGCTTGGATTCGCCATCGGCCAGCCTCAGTTCGAAACAGAGCGTGAGAACGGAACTCCCGATGACGGCAACTACGCCATGGAGCTGTACTACCAGTTCCAAGTCACCGACAACATCGCTGTGACTCCAGCCATCTTCTATGTCTCCCGTCCCTTCGGTGAACTCACCGGAAGTGGTCCTCAGACAGGTGGCGAAAATGCCTCACAGTTCAACACCTTCGGTTACCTCGTGAAGACAACCTTCCGTTTCTGATTCAGATCGGTTGATTCTTCTCCAAGCTCCCTCTTTGAGGGAGCTTTTTTTTGTGCGTTGTTTCCATTAAAAAAGGAGGCCCTCAGGCCTCCTTTTTCATTGACAATGACTGGCTGACTTGATTACCAGCAGTTTTCGCCCTCACCGATCGGCACACAGATGTCTTGTTCTGCAGCTTTCTTAGCTGCTTTCTTTGCATCGGCATCCTTTTTGGCTTCGGCGTCGATGTCTTGATCAGTGCTCCATTCCTGCAATCCACCACCCATAGGGTTGGTGTCAGCAAGTGCAGTTGGTACTGTCATTTGGCTGCTCAGCGCAGCTGCCCCTGCAAGAAAGATTGAAAGAGTTGACCTCTTCATTCCAATAAACACCATTTATAGAGTCACTATCGATTCTAAGTCGTTTCAACTGGGTTGATCAGGTCCCCAGTGATCGCAGTAAATTTGTATACGCCAGGAACACCAAGTCGAGCTCTTCGCTTCGACCGTGTTTGGCCAGCAACCCTCTGGCTCCCGTATCCAGTTGGAACAAGGTGACCCGATCACTTTCGTTTTTCAGATAGCTCTCGATCCAGCCCACACAAACGATTCGCTCACCACTGGTGACTTTGTTGACGCGGTGCATGGTGGAACTCGGATAGATCACGATTTCTCCTTGCTGAAGCTCCCAATCCAGTGAGTCCATCACAGTGTCGACTTCGAGTGATCCACCTGTGAATGACTGCTGGTCAGAAAGGCAGAGCGTGAAGGACAAGTCGCTTCTGCCGCTGCTCATGTAGGCATTGTCGACGTGGCTCTCATAACCACCTCCCGTTTTGGTTCTGCTAATCAAAAACCGGTGCAGTTTTCGCGGCACACAGAAGCTTTTAATCGCAGGATGTGTCCACATCGCCTCCTGCACATGATTTTGAATCTCGGCTCTGACCGGGGATGTGTAGGCGATCTGTTCATTGATTTTCCCGTCTCTGGCGTTTGCACCAGCTGTTGTCCTGCCGTCATTCCATTCGTCATTTTCAACTTTGTCCAGAATTGCCTGGCACTGCTCACGGTTGAAAAGCTGGAGCTTGATGTGGTTCATCGATGAATCAATGTTGGTATCAAATGTATTATTCGATGGTATCTATTTGGCACGACGATTTTGATTTTTGCAGACAGCCTCAGGTGGGTTCTTGTGTTTTATGAAGCTGCTTGCCTTTCCCTTGCTTGCGTCGCTGTCTTTGTTGACGGCTGCTGTGCAGGCTGAAGAAGTTCGTGTCTACTCTGGTCGTCATTACAATACCGACCGGCAGAGTTACAAGGCATTTTCCGATCAAACCGGCATCAAAGTTCGACTAATTGAAGCCTCGGGGATCTCCCTTGTTGAGCGCCTCAAGCGCGAGGGAAGCAATACCAAAGCTGATGTGATCATTCTTGTTGATGCAGCCAGAATTAATAATGCAGCAAAAGCAGGCTTGTTTCAGACGATCAACTCACCGAAGTTGAATTCCGAAGTACCTTCGCGTTATCGGGATCCAGGTAATCGTTGGTTCGGGATTGCACGACGTGTGCGTGCAATCATCATTAACCCAAATCAGGTAAAGCCATCACAAGTTCAAACTTACGCACAGCTGGCTTCTCCTGATCTCAAAGGCAAAGTTTGTCTTCGTAATCGTAAAAACGTCTACAACCAGTCTTTGGTCGCAGATCAACTTGCGATTCGGGGCGAGGCTAAGACCAAGGCTTGGCTTAAGGGGTTGATTTCCAATGTCTCGCAGCCGTATTTCCCTGGTGATATTGCCCTGATCCGTGCTGTCGCGCAGGGTAGATGCGCTGTTGGAGTGGTGAATCACTACTATCTCGCTCGTATGCGTGCTGGCATCAATGGGGCGAAGGATCAGAAGCTCGGTAACCAAGTGAAAATTGTCATGCCGAATCCTGCGCATGTGAATATCAGCGCAGCTGCAGTATCGAAATATGCCAAGAACAAATCAGCTGCAGTAAAGCTTATCGAGTTCCTGGCTTCTCCTAACGGAAGCAGAGGAATTGCAGGCCCAACTTTCGAGTTCCCGTTGACAGGGGTTGGTGGTTCTACTTATCTGAAAGGGATGACAAAATTCACCCCAGACAATGTGTCAATCTCTCAGTTAAGTGCACTCAACCCTAAGGCCATTCAGCTCATGGCCCAGGCCGGTTGGCAATGAGTTGATCCAGCAGGTAGCCGAACAATTCTGGGTTCGGCTCCTGGTTGCTGATATCCGTTAACCCCAGCTCGTCCAGGCGATCCGTTACGCGTTGTTCGAGGTCGTCTGGTCTGCTGAGAGGTTCTCCCCAGGGATGGTTTTTTTCAGGGCCGATTTTTGTTGTTGCGTCGATTGCCAATCTTCCGCCAAGTCCAAGTTGTTCACTGGCGAAGTCCAATGAGTCGAATGGTGTGTTTTCCAGGGTGAACAGATCCCTCTGTGGATCGACTTGAGCGGCGATCGCCCAGACCACCTGCCGCGGATCGCGCACGTTGATGTGACTGTCAACCACCACCACGAACTTGGTGTAGGTGAACTGTGGCAAGGCGCTCCAGAACGCCATTGCCGCGCGCTTTGCCTGGCCTGGGTAGGCCTTGTCGATTGAGATCACCGCGAGTTTGTAGCTCAGCGCTTCCATCGGCAGGAAGAAATCCTTGATCTCGGGGATCTGCTGGCGCAGGATCGGTGTGTAGATCCTGTTCAGTGCGATCGCCAACATCGCTTCTTCCTTGGGAGGCCGGCCGCTGAAGGTGGTTAGGAAGACCGGATCCTTGCGTTGCGTCATGCAGTGGAAGCGCACCAACGGTGACTCTTCAACCCCGCCGTAAAACCCCATGTGGTCACCAAAGGGTCCATCCGGCATCACCTCACCTGGTGTGATCGTGCCTTCAAGCACCACTTCACTGTGACTCGGAACCTTGAGATCCACGCTCTTGCAGCGGCTGAGCCTCACTCCCTCGCCGGCGTAAATCCCAGCGAACAACCACTCGCTTAATTGCACTGGAATTGGCGTGGCGGCCGCCATCACCAGCAGCGGATGAACACCGATCGCGATGGCGATCTCAAGTTTCTTTCCGAGCGCTGCCGCTTTGCGTAGATGGCCTGCACCACCGCGAACGCTGAGCCAGTGCACAGTCATGGTGTTAACCGACTGTTTCTGAAGCCGATAGACCCCCACGTTGGGAACGCCGGTTTCAGGGTCTTTCGTGATCACCAGTCCAAGCGTGATCACGCCGCCGGCGTCACCTGGCCAGGGTCGGATTAAAGGAATGTTGTCGAGATTAACTTCATCGCCCTCGAACACCTGCTGTCGGCATGGAGGCATCAAATCCTTGTCTGGTCTTGCCTTTACCAGGTCCCAGAACACACGGGCGAATTTCTTGGTTTCCCCTAAGCCTTTGGGAGGACGCGGTTGCTGTAGCAATGCCAGACGTTCGCCCAAGTCCTCCAGCTGCTCTGGATGTTCGAGCCCCATGCTCCAAACAACGCGCTCCACGGTGCCGAGCAGGTTCACAGCAACCGGCATGGAGGATCCGATCACGTTCTCGAATAACAGTCCCGGACCTCCGCTGGCCAACACGCGATCAGCGATGGCCGCCAACTCGAGATCAGGATCCACTGGTG
>QCUI01000081.1 GCA_003210775.1 Synechococcus sp. AG-679-A04 | reverse complement strand
CTCAGGCATGCACGTGCACCAGAGCCTTTGGAAAGATGGCCAACCGCTGTTCTTCGGGGAAGGCACCTACGCAAATCTCTCCCAGACAGCACGCTGGTACATCGGCGGCATCCTCAAGCATGCGCCTTCATTCCTGGCCTTCACCAACCCAACGACCAACAGCTACAAGCGACTGGTTCCAGGCTTCGAAGCCCCGGTCAATCTTGTCTATTCGGAGGGCAATCGCTCGGCGGCCGTACGCATTCCGCTCACTGGACCCAGCCCAAAAGCCAAGCGACTTGAATTCCGCTCCGGTGACGCACTGGCCAATCCGTACCTCGCCTTCAGCGCGATGATGATGGCCGGCATCGACGGCATCAAGAATCAGATCGACCCCGGCGACGGAGTGGACGTTGACCTATTCGAACTCGCTGCTGAAGAACTAAACAAGATTGCCACTGTTCCAGCATCCCTGAATGGGGCGCTCGAAGCCCTGAACGCAGATAACCACTATCTGCTGGAGGGCGGAGTCTTCACCAAGGACTTCATCGACAACTGGATTAACTTGAAATACGAAGAGGTGCAGCAGCTTCGTCAGCGTCCGCACCCCCATGAATTCGTGATGTATTACGACGCTTGATCAGCAGGTTCTGATCGATTCAGGGCCAAATCTTGTCAACAGATCATCAAATCATTGTCCCCGAAAGGGGACTTTTTTGTAACTCAATCGATTGGCGGGCGCGATAGTGGTCGGGATCTCTTCGATGTTCAGAAAGTCATCCGTTTAGACTTTGTCACAGCTCTAACGCAATACAGAAATAAAGTCTCCAAACCTGTCGATAAGATGGCCTGAGATGGATTCGAAAATGAAAAAGCTATTTGCTGTCGCAATCTTTGGCGCTATGGCCAGCGCCCTTTCGTCCTGTTCATCACAACAAACCGCATGGTGCTCGCTTGAGTGGCCGGAAACAGAAAAGCAAAGTCTTTCCGGTAGTTGCAGCTTCGAAGACAAGAAAGGGAAAGAGAATAATGCCACCATTGATTTTTATTCCAATGACTACAGTTTTGTTTTTCCCAACTCAAACAATGGAAAGAACTATGAACGCGAGAACAAGGATGAATCCATTCACTTCAACCACAACGGTTATGTTTTAACTGTCTATCCGGATGGCGAGCCGAAGGCCTGAGAAAAACTGAGTGTTTTGCGAACCAGTCGACAAGAATTCTCGCCAAACAATGCCCTGTCAATTCAAGGTACGGCGATTGACTTAAAAAATGATGGCCTGTTCGTTTTAACAGGCCACGATCGCGTTCCAGGATGTCGTATCGACCGAAGCACTGCACGAGGACTCAGGGTCATCACTTGAGCCATGGCGTCACGCTCTAGCCATGCCTTAGCTGTGCCATCGCGCTGTCATGCAGTTGCTTGGCATGAAGACGACGGCGAGCACACACCTGCTGCTGCGCCTGAGCACTGCGTTGATCAAGGCGATCAGGATGACCTTCAACCTGGGCATGAGCCGCTTGCTGCCTCAGTACTTCGTGAGCATGGTGATCTGCCCACGCCAGAAATTCAGCCGCCGCCCTCTGGCGGCGCTCCAGCACATTTCCTGAATATGACGCCATGGTTCCGGCGGTGGTGATCTCAACGGCCATCGAGAGCTCCTGGAGTACCTGAGGCAATTCTGTAGCAACGGCTACCATTTTCACAGATGCTTCACATAACTTTCGTGATCACTGCAGCAAAAGCCCACAACAGGGTTCGCAATCCATTGAAATGATGCGACTTGGATCTCAGCCCTTTTCATGGCGCCCAGTTTCACTGAAATCGCTTACCGGACGATGCAACAGGGCCGCAGCCTCGCTGGGCTGGTTCACAAGGAACTAAGCACCAAGGTGATGGAAGTGGTAGCTCCTGATGTTGTGCCCAAAACGCAACCCGTCCCTAGCGAAATGATGGATGCGCTTCGTCAGTCGCTTGATCAGCTGCACGAACGGGATTGGCGGGATTCGCAGTCAGGTGTTTACCCCCAATCACTGCTCTTTGATATTCCTTGGCTGGAATGGGCTGAACGCTACCCACGTGTGTGGCTAGACCTTCCTTCCAACTGGGCCAGAAGACGAGCCAGAGACGTCAAAGACATTCCTGATCTGGCCAATCGAGATCTTTATCCGGACTATTACCTCCAAAATTTTCACCATCAGACCGATGGCTATCTCAGCGATCATTCCGCCGAGCTCTATGACCTTCAGGTCGACATTCTGTTCAATGGCGCTGCTGATGCCATGCGTCGCCGGATCCTCCCTTCTCTGCAGAAGGGACTGAAGCGATTTTCTGATCGTGCCCAGGGAAGCCTGCGCATCCTGGATGTTGCCACCGGTACTGGCAGAACTTTGCATCAAATTCGTGCTGCGCTGCCACAAGCCACTCTTGTGGGCGTGGATCTTTCTGAGGCTTATCTGCGCCAGGCCAATCGTTGGTTGAATCAATCCAATAGGCCACTGGTACAGCTGGTTCAGGGAAACGCGGAACGGATGCCCTTCGATGATGCCGGCTTCCAGGCGGTCACCTGCGTATTCCTGTTTCATGAACTGCCTGCCGATGCCCGGCAGGCAGTTCTGCAGGACTGCTTCCGACTGCTCGAACCGGAAGGTGTTCTGGTTTTGGCGGATTCAGTGCAATTGAAGGATTCGCCTCAATTCGACGTTGCCATGGACAATTTCCGGCGAGTCTTTCACGAGCCCTACTACCGGAATTTCATCAGTGATGACATTGATCAGCGCCTTGAAGATGCGGGCTTCATTGATGTGCAAGCCGAATCTCATTTCATGACACGGGTGTGGACGGCCAGAAAGGAATAATCACCTCAACACAGTGATTCCCTGACATAGACGCTTGCAGGGGCTCGGCAAACCCATATGGTGCAAGCACTCAGGGACTCCGTCCATGTCGAATCCTTTTCGGATCCGCTGGTTGCGGGGATGGACCTTTCAGATCGTCTTCATGGAGGGCAAGGTTCAGGTCGAAGCTCATGGTTTTGGAATCTGCCTGCGCACCGCACTGAATTCCGGTGAAAGTCCGACCGCGGCTGCGGATCGTCTTGTGCTTGCGGAGGATCGCCGTCGCCGAGCTCTTTATCAGGCCTGGATCAAGGGTCAGACACCTCAACCCCCAAGTGAAGGTCAGAGTCAGCCTGAAGAACGACTTCAGGAAGCACCTGATTCACTCGTTGTGGTCGATAGCGCTGCGGTGGCAGCCTGAGGCTCAGCGAGTCAGCAACCACCCCAGGACCAAAGCTGGACCACCCCAGCGCAGGGCTCTCCAGAATCGCTGTCCTCGTTCAGGTGTGATCAGCCAGTTGAAAACTTCAGGGTCAGTATCCACCAATTGACGCAACAACCGACGCTGCTGAATGCGTCGGAGTGAGCGACGATCCTTTCCCTCCCAGGATCTGGGCTGATAGCGGAGAAGAGATCGCAGTCCATGCAAACCTCCCCGACTGCGTAGCTGCCTGTTCACCACCACCAGCGGTCACAACAGCCAGGATAAAGAAACCCCCTCTGATCCAACGCCAACGTGTCCGCAACAAAATGGCCAGAACAGTCGCTTGAACAGGCCCTGTCTCTGCATCAGAGCCTCAGCATCAGTGATCGTGAATGGCACAGGCTTAAAGCAGATGCGGATCGACGCGGAGCAGAATTGCTGGCTGCGGCACTCGCGCAGCTGCTCCAGAACGGACGCAATGATGATGTTGAAGCATTGACTCAGCAGGCTTTGGGCTGGATCAGGGGAGAGTTAAAAGACCCGGGTTGCCCTAGGCACTGATCGCCCATTGGCTGGATCCAGGCCGACGGCAGGCCAGCTGCACCCTGTTGCCACGACGGCTCCAGCGAATGTCATCAAAACATTGATGCATCAGAAACAGACCACGCCCGTGATTGGCATCAACTTGATCCGGCAAACAACCCTGTCGTGCATCACTCGATAGACCATCACCCTCATCCTGGATCTGCCAGATCAACCAGTTCGGAGTGAGAATCCGGCGGATTCGCAGGCACTTGCGAGGATCTCCGGCATTGCCATGACGCACGGCATTGACCAGCGCTTCCTGGAGCCCCAGCTGCAAACGACACGAGGTCTCATTGCAGTCAACAGGCTCCAGCAACAGCTCCATCAATGGACTGAGCTGAAACGTTGACGGAAGGATGAAATCAGCCCACCGGAACGAAGGTAGAAATCGGCTGAACATCAGCACTGGTTCATCCTTTTCGACCTTACCGGCCTGCCGGCCTTCTGCCAGAGAAGCCAAAGGAGTCAGGACCTGCTCGCCAGACCGGGATGCTGGAGAAGCGCATCCATCAGGCGCACACCCCTGAGCTGATTGACCAGTGGCATGTGCCCTTCAGGCGCATCCATGCACCACTCAAAACTGCCGGGATAACGGGTCCAGACACCATCGTTCTTCCAGCCGATCTTTGGCCAGAGCCTGTCGTAACGACCGCCGAGTGCGCTGAGCAGTCGCGCTTGAACCGTGAACCCGAAGCGTCCCTGGGAGTAGGCGATCCATAGCCTGTCGATGGTGGTCAGATCCAGTGCCTCCATCGGAGGAACTTCGCTGAAATAAACGTATCCCCGTTGCACCGCCTGGTCACCGGCCAGTTGGCGCAGTGCGCAGCTGGTAAGGCGATCAGCTTCCTCAAACTCTTCCTTGAGTAATGCACGCTGGAGATCCGAATAGTCGATCCCGCACGATGAGGGCATCTGGAACCAACCGACGGAGACGCCTGGAATAGCTTCCAGAGCCTCGGCATGGTGACGCTGGAGGATCTGCAAAATCCAGCCCGCTCCCCAGTCGTCACTGTCTGGTGAGTAGGCCTTGAGGGCTACTACAGCTTTACCTG
>QCUI01000080.1 GCA_003210775.1 Synechococcus sp. AG-679-A04 | reverse complement strand
TAGAGACCAGCCGCGATCCAGCCAGCAGAGACAACCAACTCTGAAGCCTTGGTACACGAGGGTATGCAGTGAAAGCCCAACTATCTAAGGTTGCAGAACAGTGTCGTTAAACCAACGTGTGGAGTCGCAGAACGTCAGTCAGGGACTTGACTCTGCAGCAATGTTCCGCTGAACCCGTGACCAGAGCACAAGAGCAACTCCTCCGAAATCGCTCAGGCGTGTTGGCTGGATTACTGAGCCTCTGCATTGCAGCTCCGGCATCAGCGCAGCTGCCCTCCGTTCAGCCCAAACGCACGCTGGGGGTGTGGCTGACCAACAGCCCAAGCCGTCTTTACTACGACCGTCAACGTCTCATCCGGGCGATGGATGAGCTGAAAGCTGCAGGCTTCAATGCCATCTATCCCAATGTGTGGAGTCGCGGCACAACCTTTCATCGCAGTCGTTTCGCACCGGTTGAACCGGCGTTGAAAAAAGCCGGGCTTCAGCTCGATCCCATCTGCACGCTGACTCAACAGGCTCGTCAACGCGGGATGAAAGTCATCCCATGGTTTGAATATGGACTGATGGAGCCCGCCGATTCGGCGATCGTGCGTCAGCAACCTGAGTGGGTTCTAGCTCGTGCAGACGGCACCACCGTCATGCCCATGCATGGCAAAAAAATGGTTTGGCTTAACCCAGCTCATCCCGGAGTGCGCAAACGTTTCATCGGCCTGGTGGTGGAAGTGATGAAACGCTGCCGAATGGATGGACTGCAGTTGGATGACCACTTCGCGTGGCCGGTAAAACTGGGATATGACCCTTACACCTCCGCGTTGTATGAAACGCAGACCGGTGCACCACCTCCAAAGGATCACACCAATCGCTACTGGATGACCTGGAGACGTCGTCAGCTGACAGGCCTATTAAGAGAACTGAGAGAACGTTTAGAGAAGGAATCACTGCCGAAACGCATCAGCCTTTCGCCCGGACCTTTTCGATTTGCTTACAACCACTGGCTGCAGGACTGGGAACTTTGGGCGGTCGGAGAACTCATTGATGATCTTGTCGTACAGAACTATGCCTATTCACTCAAGGGGTTTGCCAAAGATCTCAATCAACCCGCATTGCGCAAAGCGCGTCAGTGGGGATTACCTGTACAGATTGGAGTTCTAGCTGGTTTCGGAAAAAGAACCACACCAATCCCTGTCCTTGCAGAAAAGAAGCGGCTCAGCAATGAGCAGGGCTATGGAGTGATTTACTTTTACTGGGAAGGCTTATGGGGACAACATGCAGGGCCTGAAGGGGCACAATTCCGAAAGCAAGAATTTAAAAAGCTTGGAGCCATGCACTAACCACCAGAAGTTCTATTCAATTAATTATATTAATCGCCAATTTTGATCATTGAGCTGGTCTGAATATCCTCTTCTACGAAACTGGACCGCTGAGCTGAAGAGGTGTGATCAGTTGAAGACAAGCCCGAACTGTCTTTCTGGCCGGTGAAAGCTCTAAATTCAAATAATGAAGGATCCGACCCTCATTGTTCGCAAACTCATCAGCGAGCTTCGCGAGGAGATGTCTGATGCTGCGAGGGAACTGAGGAACAGAGCGGCTTGGGATCTGCAGTGCCCTGTCGTTGTCATTGATGCCCGAGAACATCCCAAGCGAGTTCTGAAGACTTCAGTGCGAGGTCTGACAGGAACCATCACGACAAGCAATGTGATCGACAATCCACTTCTACGCTCATTTTTAAGGCGTACCAAGGAAGTTGGCGACGAAGAGGCTTTTGATGAATTCACGAATGGACCGGAAGCAGAGCAATTCTCCATGCTCTGGGATCGGTATGCCGATGAACGTCATCGGCATGGACTCGCTGTTTGGTCCTATTCCGAGGCAGCCAAATTTGCACTCAAGTCCAAGCAGTGTTTCGAACAAGGAGAGATTGCCTGCATCGCCATCACGGAAGGGAGCGAGACAGAGGATCACAGCGTTCTCACGTTTTCGGTCGATTCCAGCTGGCTGTCTTGAAACAGGTATGTCCACAACACTGAATGATTTTTGGTGAGAATTGAACAACCTTGTCCAACTGGGATCCAACCAAAAACGCGCATGTCATCGAATCGAGCCCGTCTAGACGTATTGGTGTCTGAGTGCCGAGAAACTTTCGTAGAAGCAGCCAACAAACTCAGCGCTCTTATCGCATGGGATTTTTCCTGTCCTTGCGTTGTTCTCGATGGTCGTTCGGATGAGATCAAAGCGGTAGTGGTCGGCGTTGGAAGCATTGGCAACCTGGTACCGACATCCGCCGCAATCGATAGCCCCGAAGTCAAGGAATGGCTTCGGATCGCCTCAGAGAAAAGTCCTGAAGTGGCCTTCGCCGCAATGCTCAATGGCGGTGAGGAGCGCGCCAAACGATTTAATGAAGCCTACGAACAGCTGATTGAGGAACGTCGAACCGGAATTAAAGGCCTTTGGTCTGCCGATGATCTCTGCTCATTTGTGTCTAGAAGTCAAGCTGCTTTCCCAAAGGCGGTCAGTGCCATTGCACTGCTACCAGGAAAAGAAGGCCAAACACATAGCATCCTCACATTTGAGAGCAACATCAAATCTCTGCTTAGCTGATTAGCACGAGCAAACAAGATGATTAACTATAAGTTTGACAATAATTCAAATCTATTTTGAGCTAAGAATCAATTCCGCATGACCTGCTTCTATACATACTGAATTCCTTGAAGACAGCTTCCGCCTCGTGAAAGTCTTTGTCTTCCCTTAAAAAATAGAGATGCGCTTTCCACCATTCCCAGGTGTCTTCATAGATGTCTTTCTTGAGGAGATTCTCCAGAACTTCGCTGCTCATTCCTCCTTCGCGAGTGACTGCAACTTAGAGAGCGGGATTCTCGGGTCAATCGAGTTTCACAGGGCGTAACGCTTCGGTCATGAGATACCCAAAACCCAAAACCTGGATTTCTTCTGGACTGTGCAATCACGGGAGCCCGCTACAGATTCAAAACAGACCGCTGTAGCGGGATTTACAAGGGTCAAGAGTGCTGCAGATCAACACAAGCTTGAATTGAATTGACCTTGCCCAAAATCCACAATCTGCCTCCAAGCAAGTGGTTCCTGGCTCATGCTTCCATCAGCGTCACCACTTCACGGGTGTTGGTCGACAGATCTGCAGAAGCCAGTGTTGACAATGCCCGCTTCACGGCAGCCTGACGTTCGCTGCCATAGGTGCGCCAACGACTGAAGACTTTGGCGAGCCGCGACGCTGTGATGGCATTGCGCTGATCCACAGCGATGATCTGCTCAGCCATGAACTGATAACCGCTGCCATCAAGAGCATGAAAGACACGTGGATTGCCCACGAGCCCACCTAAAACAGCACGCACTGAATTCGGCGCCATCGGGTCATAACGGGGATGTTCCAACAACGCGGCAACCCTCTCGAGGGCATCGGCGCGCGGTGTTGAAGCTTCCAGAGAGAACCAGGTGTCGAAAATTACCGGACGGTCTTGCCAGCGATCGTGAAACGACTGCAGAGCCTGATCGCGCTCGACACACTCAATCGGCTGCAGCGCCCGCAGTCCCTGACGTGCCAACGACATTGAGGGGCCTTGCACCGCATGAGCGGCATCGGAGCGCGCCCTTGAATCACCGGCTGCAGCGAGCCAGCTCCAGATCAAACCTGTGAGCTGACGCTCACCCTGTCCAGCTGGCCAGGCTTTGTCCAAGCTGGATGCAACGCCATCAAGCCTGAATCTCAACAAAGATGCCAGTTGAGATCCGAGCTGCTCTCTCAGTTCACACACCGCCCGCTCCAGCGCAGGTGGGTCGGCTTCCCTCTGCAGCGACTCAAGTTCTGCTGCACCAGGGAAAAACAAAAGAGTTGCCAACACTGCTGGGTCCTGTTCTCCACTGCCTGCAAGCAACTGGCGAAGGGCATCCAACATCCTTGACTCCAGCTCTGACTCAGGTGATCCCGCAGCACGAGCAAGGATCAGCCGCTTCCAGAGCTGCTGGCCGGCATCCCAGCGGGCAAAGGCATCGTTATCACCAGCAAACAGGGCAAACAGATCGTCGACGGTCTGGCCTGCATCCCAGGTCACCGGAGCTGAAAAACGTCGGAACAAGGAAACGACCGGAGGTTGTGCAGAAGGGGGCAACCCATCCAGGACGACGGTCTTTTCCTCCTGATCGAGCACTAACAGCCGTTCCTCTCCGGCAGATCCACCGGGTTGCAAAACAGACCAAAGAACAGGAATCACCAATGCTTGCTTCCGTTCCTGCCCTGGAGTGGGCGCGGTGGACTGCTTCAACGTCAAGCTCAGGCATCCGGCATCGCCATCCCAGAGGGATTGAACATTGATATGCGGTGTTCCAGCCTGGTGGTACCAGAGCCGGAATTGATCGACATCAAATCCGAGGGGCTGACCATCGGCTCCGGCACCATCCACGATCGCGGCAACAAAATCCTCGGTTGTGGCGGCTTCTCCGTCGTGTCGCTTGAAAAACAAGCTCATACCGCGCATAAAACGTTCCGACCCCAATAAGGTCCGCAACATACGAATCAGTTCCGCCCCTTTTTCATAAATGGTGGTTGTATAGAAATTATCAATGGCCTGATAAGAGTCCGGCTTCACTGGATGGGCTGTGGGTCCTGCATCCTCACGGAACTGCGTATTGCGAAGCATCTCTGCATCTTCAATTCGCTTTAAAGGTTCGGAATGAAGATCAGCGGTAAAGCACTGGTCGCGAAACACTGTGAGACCTTCTTTCAGCGACAACTGAAACCAATCGCGGCAGGTGATTCGATTACCAGACCAGTTATGAAAATACTCATGCCCAACAACACTTTCAATCCGCTCTAATTCCCCGTCTGTTGCAGATTCAGCATCAGCGAGAACCAATTTGGAGTTGAAGATGTTCAGACTTTTATTCTCCATTGCGCCCATATTGAAGTGGCGGACGGCGACGGTATTGAACTCATCAAGGTCGTACTCGAGTCCATAGA
>QCUI01000079.1 GCA_003210775.1 Synechococcus sp. AG-679-A04 | reverse complement strand
CCCGCACTTGGCGGGGTTCGATGGTGTACCAATGGCTCTGTCTTGGCGGCTTGGAACTGTGACCGTCTAAGCATTTCGTTGCGCTTCTGCTCCTGAGCTATCTGCTGTGTCGCGTGCTTACGCCCTTCAAAGGACTGCTGCCGTGCAAGCCACTTGTCATAGGGAGTGGGCTGGGAAAGGCCCATTACCGATTGGCAGGATGAGTTGGGGATCAGCGAGCTCCTGAAAACGTCTCCGTTCCAGGATGAATTTGTAACCGTCTATGGATTCAATCTCTAATGATTGAGTTCTGAAGATGCTGGATCTGCCTGCTCCTGTAAACGGTGAAGGACAACCAAAACAACCTCATCACCGTTACATCAGCGCCAGAGATATCCGAGAGCCCCGCCCCTGTGGTGGGGCTTTCCTTTTTCATAAGTCACGCAAACCCTCAACTGTGAGAAAGGGTGTCACAACGGCAATGCAAATTTCATGAACCAGCGAACATCAACTCTCGATCGTGAATCGCACGATCATGTCGTCATAATCAGCATCACCAAGTTTAAATAGATCTTCCACGCCCCAACCATTCGCGCCAAAACCATTGAAATGCTGCATTCCATCACGATTGGCATCAGCAAACGCGAAATACTCTTCTTGCTTAGCGTCATTCATAATCAAAGGTGCATAAAGCTTGCCCGCTTCTGCTTCGAATGAAAATGATCTAATCGCTTGATCTTCAGACTCAAGAATACTGCCACTACTACTAAGAAGGTTGGCATTGCTGCGAGCAGCCGCTGCATAACCAGTATCACCTGGCAAAAGCGTTAGACCACTGATCGGATCCAGCACCCCACCTGTTTCACCACTCACCGCATAAAAGGAGAGGGTTGACGTGTCACGAGCCGAGCGACTGAAGGATCCGGACACAGTCACGGTTGAACCTGCAGCAAAGCCAGTGGTATCGATGAGATCAACTTGATTGGAGTCCCTACGGCCACCAGTCAAATCCGCAGCTTGATCAGATGAAGGCGCAAAACTTGCATAAAAACGCTGACCATCTGGATCTGAATAGGCGTAAATCTTTTGCCCACTCGTCGTGTCATGAATCGCCAAGCCCAGCAATGAGCCCACAGGAAGAAGGTTCCAGGGGTTTCGAAGGACGGAACCATCGATCTCCACAAACGTGGATGTCATGGCGCCGTCGAGATCTAACGTGATTGGCACCGTATGGTCCTGGCTAGGCACCGTAAAAGGGCCAGAGGCTGCTCCGGTTGCATCAGGAGCATTTCCCGGCCCACCAGGGTTGTAAACAACTTGATAGCCATCACCTGAAGGCATTCGCACCGAAGTCAGCCTGCTGATCGCACTGAGGTCACCCTCAAGAATAATGTCATAATAATTATCGTGATCTTCAACATAGGCGGGGTTCTCTGGTGTTCCAGCAGGGGCAAGATCGGCAATTCCAATGACCTTCAGCGATCCATCTTGGCCAATGTTGTAGCTCTGACCAGCCGCAGTGATCTGAACAACAGACCCATTACTACTTTGGGCCTCCAGAATGAAATAGCTGCTGAAATCTCCAGGAAGAAGGCTGGCAATTCCGTCCGGTGAGAATCCCGCACTGGTATATAACCGTAGTCGATACTGAGCAGCCGCTCCATACAAATCTGCACCAGCATTATTTGCCGAAGTACCGCCCACAACAGCAGGGCCACCTTCACCAAGAGGGCTGTAGGAATTAAGCTTTGCTGCTACAAGCTTGGGACCATTGCCCTCCACATATGGATTTTGACTGGCAACACTTAGACCCACCACATCAACAGGCCCTTTCTCAGAGAGCATCTGCAACGGCGTATTGTCATTAACAATGCGCACAGAAACAGGATACCGAGAGCCATTCACACCAGGCTTAATCCTGTTGCCAAAATCTCCAGCAATAACGACAGTCTGACGCTCATTATGTTCGAGGTTGGGCAAGAATCCCGCCAAAACAGGAGCCTCGACCGATCCATCATTCAAGACAACTTCAAAATCACTGCCATCGCTATCAAGGGTCGTTGGCAGTACCGGATAACTGAACACCAATGGCATCGTATCTTGCAGTAGCAAATTGACGCCATATTGAGCGGCTACACCAATCACACTTGCACCAGACGTCAGCGCACGCGCGGCTGGATTAAGACTAGGGTCAACAGATTCCCAGGCTACGTTGTACTGCGCAGCAGCCTGTTGAGCATTACTTCCCTGCAGGCCTGGAACCCCGATATATCCGTCAAAACCATAATTACCGGTAAAAAACTTTGCCTCATCCGCAAACAGATCTGCGTTGTAATTGATCGGAGTCAGAAGCGACGATGCACCACCGGTGGAAACAGCAAGATCTTCATTGATGTAATCAAGAAGGGGATCGGCCAAAGATGTATAGCGAATTGCCATGGAGCCCCACATTCATCTGCGCAATTTAATCAAGAGCTCCTAATCTCGCAGGTGGCGAAGGACAACAATAAAAACGGCATTAGCACTACAACAGTGCTTCCGGAAGGCGCTACTGCTCTGACACGATGCAAAATGGCGTTCTTGATTTGAGTAACGCCAGGCCAATCGACGCTGGAATCGCGGCCAACTGGGATAGCCACCAAGCCCATTCACAGCGAAGAGCACACCGGTGTGGAGCACGCCTGCATGGCCAGTGCCATAAGCACCGAGCAGACGGAACTGTTCGGACTGTCCATCGGTCAGTGAGGACGGGAAGAACTCTTGGCGATCGAACTTCTTGCCTGATGAAGCAGGCTTAGCGGACTCATCAGTTGTAAGTCCAGGCGGAAGAATTTCTAGTGTCATCTTTAGTGTGATTGTAATTTGACGTTTATATAATTGACGCTTGTTAAAGCATCTTGCTACCAATACTTGGCGCTCATTAAATCTAACGCGAAAGCTGTATAAACGTGGGGTCAAGCAAAGGTATATTCTTTTCCATCGTGTAGGTAGCTGCCTGTCTTCCTAAGGCTATGGCGAATGCTTTGATAGCTATTGAATTCACCTAACTGATCTGCAAGCTGCCGTATAGACGAGAAGGTATCTCCAGTCTCCTTACAAACGATCTTCCGCTGAGAACGGTTTCTCATACCGCAGCTCAGACATTGGGTTGAACGCCCAGCCTCAATATTTATTAGGCTGACTTTAGAGATTTGATTACACAGAAGGCAGACCGCATCTACCTTTTGATCATCTCGCGACTCAGCCTTGTCAGAGGGCAAGACAAACGAGTGGAGAGGATGGCTGGATCAATTGCGTTCAACTGATCAAGTGTCGTGTTGCTGTCAGCCAGCAATTGATTTGCACGTCTGCGCTGTGCGCGAATGGCTCTACCTGCCAGCTCAGCATCTTGTGTTGATTGCTTTGACGGCTGCGCCTTCTTTAGCTGCTCTACTTCAGCCCGAGCAATAGCAGCATCAGTCTGTGCTTGCTGTACTGCTCTACCTAGTGAGATAGAGCTTGGGTCGTTGCGTCGAATGTTAGCCATGGATCTTTCTGTACTCCTTACAAAGCTTGTGAAAAGCAGTCAGCTTTTTCTTCATTGTGTCTCTTTCAATAATAAATAACTGACACTCGTTTGGCGTGCTATTGATGACTACACCTGTACGAATGTCATCTCCTGTTGTTTGGTTCCAAGCATTGGCATAGGCAGCCACTTGCATTCCAGCGTTGTGATGACGCACCCACTCTGAGTATTGCTTGAACTGTCTGAAGTCATAGTTGTCTCGATACAAGTAGTCAGAGGTTTTGAATTCGATTACTACAGGGACACCACCTAGCTTGCCTACAAAGTCAGGCACTCCGATGTAGCGATATTTGTCACACCACACAGCAGCGGATTGCCCTTGCTGAAGATGCTGATACTTATCAAGTATCGGACCCTCTGCCCAATAAGGCTCAAGGTCTAAGCGTGATAGCCAATCTTGAATACCTGAGAAGTAATCGAAGTAGCAAGGCTCAAGTTCACATTCACCCGTGCGAATGAAGTTGCGAACTGCGCTATGAATGGCAGTGCCTCTTGCAGTTGCTGATAGATGCTTACTACGGTTGGCGGCTTTGCCTGATGCTGCTCTGGACTTCTTGCCTTGAACGATCTTGGTATCAGTTTTAATGATTGATGAGACAGATGTATAAGGAAGCCCGTCAACAGCAAGCTTGCCGGAGAACAGGGTTGTGGTCACTGAATAATTCGGACAATTTAAGTCCGCTGGATATACCTAGTCACATACTAATTGATTAGAAAAAGTAATAATCAACTAGGTGTACCCCAAAGCTCAAGGCAATAAAAAGCCTGCTAATTGCGCTCAATCGTGCCATGTATTGAAGGCTGATTTGTAGGATTAGTCAGACTATTGAAGCAATAAAAGCTCGTGTCAATGCAGGGGCTTTGAGTGTATAAATTTTGAAGACGAGGGGAAAAGGGGACTTAAGATTTAGAAACTCCAGAGATCAAGATCAGCAGTAGCCACCGCACGCCGAGGAGCACCCCGTCCTCCCTTAGGAGCCCAGTCCCTCCCTACAGCTCCTATCAGCACCCCGTCCGTAGGATCCACCACCTCCAGCCACACCTTCTAGCTCCTCTTCGCTGAGCTGACTGATCTTATCAGCGGTGAATTCATGACCATGTTCTTTAGCAATGCCTACAACATCTTCAGGTGACTTTGCTGCCTTTAGTTTCTCCTGAAGGCTGGTGTCCAATTTGACTTTTTCAAGGAATGCTTTGAGTTGTTCTAGGGACATTGGTATCAGCTCTGTTTAGTAGGTATAGCAACGGTCGGTTTAGGTGTACACAAAGTTCAAGGCAATAAAAAACCCCTTGCGTCAGCCGGGAGCACAGCATTTATCAACCACAGCATGCATCACTGGTAAAATCATCAGTGTCGCGAAGCAAACCACCAGACACGCCTTCCAGCTCCTTTGCACTGAGTTTAGTAATCTTATCCTTAGTGAATTCGTGACCATATTCTTTAGCGATAGCCACAACATCTTCAGCAGTCTTTGCAGCCTTTAGTTTTTCCTGAATTGTCTGATCGTCCTTCGCTTTGGCAATGAAGGCTTTGAGATGTTCTTCTGACATGGGTATTAGGCCAGTACAGAAAACTTAGCTACGGCCAGCAGCAGCGTCACCCTTACTCCGGGCACCATCCGGCCTGGTCTTGCCAGGTGGGGCTCCAGTGTCACCGCGCTGCAGCCCTGGCCAATCGCGCTAATACTGGTGTCCTAGTTTTGTGGGTATGTCGGTTGATCACGGCGTTTACAACTCGCCCGAGTCAGAGAGGCCGGTTTTCCTGGACGTGGCTCCAGGGATGACGGTCATCGTCCAGCACGATCTTCAGATCGGAGAGAAGCGCGACAAGGATTGGTGGATGGGAGAGGTGATCCATTGCGGCGGAGCTGCCCGTGATCCAAAGATCCACAACCTGTTCCAG
>QCUI01000078.1 GCA_003210775.1 Synechococcus sp. AG-679-A04 | reverse complement strand
CTTGTTCCTGTTGAGTTCGTCGCCATATTTTTCTCTGTCAGGCTCACCGATCAGGACTATTTCTTGCTGACTCCATTGCTTCGGGCAGCGCTTGATGAGTCGATCTGCGATCGACTTTGACGTTTGTTTTCGATGGTTTGAGATTGAGCTTTATCTCAGTCTTGGCAAGCTTCGAGTTGATCCTTTGGTTCTGATTGCCGACGCCCACTAACTCAGTCTGTTGACTCTTCGAGCAGGTCGGCGACGAATATGTGAGGTCTTGAGATTCTGCTGGGATTTGCCCGAGCTTCATCTCATTCCTTAGTCTGGAGAAGTTGATTTCGTCGATAGTGATTCTGTTTTGCTGAAGCGAAGCCTGTCTCTCTTCGCTGCCTGCATCGGTTCGCTCTTGATCACGACGGCTTGCAGCAGTACGACACGGCTGGACCTCTCAAGGTCTTCTGGTACTGCCAAGGACAGTCGTGGAGCAGATCGTTCGGCTCAAGACAGTCGTCCCAAGGTCCTGACCACCTTCACGATCCTCGCTGATATGGCCCGCAATGTCGCTGGCGACAGGTTGCAGGTGGAGTCCATTACTAGGCCTGGTGCGGAGATTCATGGTTATGAATTCACGCCCAGCGATATTGAACGCGCTGCAGGTGCGGATCTGATCGTTGAAAATGGCCTGGGTCTTGAGCTCTGGGCCAGGCGTTTCACTGACGCGGCTGGTGATGTGCCCACAGTGACGCTCACCGATGGCATTGAGCCTCTGCTGATTGGTGAAGATGCCTATGCCGGTCGCCCCAACCCGCATGCCTGGATGTCTCCCAAGGCAGCCCAGCTCTACGTTGATCGGCTTGTTGAGGCTTTTTCGTCGCTTGATCCTGAGGGTGCGCAGCAGTACGAGGCCAATGGAGAGGTTTACAAAGGGCAGCTTCAGGCGCTGGATGTAGAGCTACAAAACACACTGCAGCTCTTGCCTGCTGGCCAGCGCCTGCTTGTGACCTGTGAAGGCGCCTTCAGCTATTTGGCGCGCGACTATGGCCTTGAAGAGGCTTATCTCTGGCCCGTCAACGCCGAGAGTCAGATCTCACCACGACGTATGGGCCGATTGATTGAGCGGGTGAAGCGGGATCAGGTCCCAGCCGTGTTCTGTGAAACCACTGTCAGCGACAAGGCCCAGCGCGAGGTGGCAAGGGCTTCTGGTAGTCGTTTTGGTGGCAGCTTTTATGTCGATTCCTTATCGGATCGCAACGGTCCTGCCGCCACCCTGCTTGATCTTCAGCGCCACAATGTGAAACTCATTCGAGAAGGGCTGGGTTCCGCCGCCGATCCAAAGCCATGACGATTCGGATCGCTGCCGATCAGCTCTGCGTTGATTACAACGGCTCTGTCGCGCTTTACGACGCGTCGCTGACGCTGCCTGCCGGTTGCATCTGCGGAATGGTGGGGATGAACGGAGCTGGCAAAACCACCCTGTTCAAGGCACTCACCGGCTTTGTTCGTCCGTCCCGGGGACAAATCCGCATCAACGGACTCAAGGTGGCTGAAGCTCAGCGAGAGCAGGCTGTGGCCTACGTGCCCCAGAGTGAGGGCATCGATTGCGATTTCCCAGTGTCTGTCTGGGATGTGGTGATGATGGGCCGCTATGGCTCAATGAATCTGTTGCGCATTCCTCGCCAGTCCGATCGCCTGGCGGTCCGCAATGCTCTCGAGCGGGTAGAACTGCTGGATCTGAGAGATCGCCCCCTTTCTGCATTGTCTGGCGGTCAGCGCAAGCGAGCTTTTCTGGCCAGGGCGATTGCCCAGAGAGCTTCTGTTCTGCTGCTCGATGAGCCCTTCAGCGGAGTTGATGTGCGCACTGAAAAGCTGATGGCGGAATTGTTTCTGCAATTGCGCAAACAGTCCTGTTCGATCCTGATCTCGACCCATGACCTCAGCCATGTGCGTGATTTTTGTGATCTGGTGGTGCTGATCAATAAGACCGTGCTGGCCTATGGAGAAACATCTGAGGTCTTCACTCCGGAAAATCTCTCGCAGGCGTTTGGTGGTCTTCCACCCGATGTGCTTCGGGGGCAGACCCAGTGATCTTCAGCGTCTGCCGCATGGCCTGTTTGCTGAAACAGCACAGGGATCAGGGGGAGCTCAACTTTGACTGACGTTCTGCTCGAGCCTTTGCGTCATGACTTCATGGTGCGAGCGCTGATGATCAGTGCACTTGTTGGCGGAGTCTGCGGTCTGCTCTCCTGCTACATGACGCTGAAGGGATGGGCGCTGATGGGTGATGCCGTCTCCCATGCCGTTCTTCCCGGTGTGGTGCTGGCTTATGCCCTGGGATTGCCTTTTTCCTTGGGAGCCTTTGTGTTCGGTGTGGGATCGGTGGCCACCATCGGTTTCGTGAAGCAGAAGTCGCGCATCAAGGAAGACACGGTGATCGGCCTTGTGTTCACAGGCTTCTTCGCTCTTGGTTTGGTGCTGGTCTCCAAGACGCGTAGCAATATCGATCTCACTCAGATTCTGTTTGGCAACGTGCTGGGGATTTCCGCGGCTGACATCCAGCAGACCTGGATGATCTGCCTCGTCGTTGTGGGGCTATTGCTGCTGTTTCGGCGTGATCTGCTCCTGTTCTGCTTCGATCCCACCCATGCCCGCTCGATCGGGATCAACACCGGTTTTCTCCATTACCTCCTGCTGTCGGTGTTGTCGCTTGCGGCGGTCGCCGGCCTGCAAACCGTTGGCATCATTCTTGTGGTGGCCATGTTGGTGACACCGGGTGCGACGGCCTACCTGCTCACCGATCGCTTTGATCGCATGACCTGGCTGGCGATCGGCAGCAGTGTGCTGTCCAGTCTTCTGGGCGTTTATCTCAGCTACTGGACCGACAGCTCCACGGCTGGCTGCATCGTTCTGGTTCAGACCGGTCTTTTCCTGCTGGCGTTCCTGTTCGCACCGCGTCACGGAATCCTCTGCAGACCATCCTCCTGAGGTTTGGCCCCGATTGTGTGCGCATCAACGCGCTCTAGCTAAGTAGCGCTTAGTAACGACACTTTCCATGACTTTGTTGCGACGTTCATCATCAGCCGCTGCCGCTGTTGCTGTCTCATCCCTTGTTTGTGCGCAGGTTCAGGCCAAGCCTGTTGTTCAGGTATTTAATACTGCAATTACTGAAGCTGAAGTCAATCAAATCCAAGAAGGTTGGTGCGATGCTTTGCTGGCCATCAGTGCCGCTTATCAGAACGGTGGCTATGACGCGGCCAAAGCCAAGGCTGCTGCCGTGATCGACACGGCGTATGCCTATAAGTACGGGCCTGTGGCGTTCAAGCCCACCTATGCCACAGGGCCAGATACGTTCCGCACAACCCGGGATGGGGCTCTGGCTTACTTCGTGGGCCCCGACCCTTCGATCCCCCTCTTCCGCGACAAGAAGCTGGGATTCGCCACCTATCGGCACTGGGTCAAGTGCGAGATCAAAGACGAAGTGGTGCAGTTGTTTGGTAACACTGCAAACACCATGGGTCAGGTGATCGTCACTGATGCCGAAGGACAGACGGCGGCTCCTGAGAAAACCTGGACGTTCATCCGTGAAATGGATGGCTCGGTTCGCATCGTGCTGCATCACTCGTCAGCACCATTTGATGCCCGTTAGTTCGTAAAGGGGTGCACAAAGGCTGGGCTGATGTTGGAGAATGGAACAAACACATCTGCGTTGTCCAGCCTGATGCTCCTCTCCAACCGATCCGTCGTTCGGGGTTCCCTGGCCGCACTGGCCGCACTCACGCTCGTGGGAGCACAATCGGCCCGGGCCCACCATGTCCCTGGCGACGACCACACCGGCACCCTGCTGTCTGGTGAGTCCACGACCACGACTACTGCACAGGGCAAGAAAGCCATGTTCAGCACCCAAGCTGAGGCTGAAGCCGCTGCCCCAGACTTCAATTGCACAGGGGCCCACAAGATGGGGAATCAATGGATGCCTTGTTCATCCCATGGCCACGGAGCCCACTGATCGTCCTTGCTCGCTGATCAGACTTGCCGAGTGATCCGCTTTGCCGATTTAGGCCATCAAAGCAGTGATGGCCTGAGCCGGCTTGGTCGGTAGCTGAGTAAAAATTTCTGATCCTCGGCTCTTACTGCAGTGATGCAGTCATCTTCTGTATTCCAGATCCAGACCTGTTGAGGGATCTGATCTGTGTGTTTGATTGTTGTGCTGACGGGCGAGCCATAACGGGTTCTGAGCCCTGCAAGAACTTCCGTCATCGATTCGCTGGGCAAGCTGTAGACCAGTTGTTCCAGCCCTTGATTGCCAAAGCGCAGATCCAGCTGTTCAACAGGTATTTCACCGATGTGCTGGTTGCTGACGCGATAAACAGCTGACGAATCTGCGTCCAGGGAACGGGCTGTTTCCAGAGAAACCTCCAGACGCTGTTCAACGGTGGAGCTGTCCATACCCCACTGCAAACCAGGAATGCAGGCCATGGCCTGTCCGGGAGACCAGAGCACGGCGGCTGCAATCAGCAAACTCAGCCCCCATCGCAACGAGAGTCGCAGCATGAATTCCAAGACGACATCTCTCCTCGGACGTTAGTGGTGATGCATGCGGCTGTCTGTTCTCTGCCGGTGGTTGACTCGAAAGCAGACTGATGTCGACATTGCTGACGTTGCTTCCTACGTTGAGCAGCAATCCAAGAACGGTTGGAGCTGAAGTGCTCAGGGCTGAATGACGCATGTCGCAACCGGTTGGGCCATCTTCCAAGGCCTGCTGATCGAGGCACTTCCCTTTTTGATGCTGGGAGTCACCATCGCCGGCCTCGCTCGCTGGCTGGTTCCCCAGTCGGCCTGGGTTCGTCGTCTGCCTAGGAATCCCCTGCTCGCACCAATCGTTGGGGCCTTGCTCGGGTTCGCGCTCCCGGCCTGTGAATGCGGCAATGTGCCGGTGGCTCGTCGCCTCCTGGCCAGTGGCGCTCCTCTCGGTACAGGATTCGGCTTTCTTTTCGCTGCGCCGGTTCTCAACCCCATTGTTCTGGCCAGCACCTGGGCGGCATTCCCAGATAAAACCTGGTTGCTTTGGGCCAGGCCTGCTGGGGCATTTGTGATTGCACTGGCTTTGAGCGCTCTGCTGGGGCTGATTCCTGAATCCCGTCTGCTTCAGGGTGCACTGCTGGAAGAGCGCAGGCTCAGTCAGCCCCTGTCGAGCATCGGGTTACTCGAGCGCCGCACAGGACTGGTCGGCGCAGGTCCGGCAAAGTCTGCAATGCCAGCCCAATCAACGGCCCTTTTGCCGCGTGAGCTTCTCTCCCACAGCACCCGGGAATTCCTCAGCCTGCTCACGTTGTTGGTGCTTGGCAGTGCTCTGGCCGCCGTAGTGCAAACCTGGCTGCCACGCAGTTGGCTGCTGGCGCTTGGCAGTGCGCCAACGCTCTCGGTCCTGGCGTTAATGCTGCTGGCGTTGGTGGTCTCGGTGTGTTCGAGTGTGGACGCTTTTCTGGCACTCGGTTTTGCCGCCCAGGTCA
>QCUI01000077.1 GCA_003210775.1 Synechococcus sp. AG-679-A04 | reverse complement strand
AGCCCCCTCTCACGAGGGGGCTTTTTGATGGCTGGCTGATTGATTAGCGAGCTGTCAGATCAGCGATGACCGTTGCCATTGCATGCTTCTGCGGCGAGCGACGGGAAAACCAGGAACGCTCACCTGCGCAGGTAGGTCATTGTTGGTTATGGGCTGCAAGGTGTTGAGATCAATGGTCGTTTCGCTGATCAGCTCCGAGGGTCGAGACCACTCAAGAAGCGTCAAAGATGGTGGTGAAAAAACACCGCTGCCGATGATCCGGCGCGGTCCGCTTCCCATCGCCCCCAAACTCAGCAGCCGCAGACCCATTGATTCAGAGGGATACCAGGCGTGGTGGTGACCCGAGATCACCAGATCAACCCCAGCCCCTCGCAGTAGACCGGCTAGCTCTTGAGGATTGGAGATGCATTCTCCAGCGCGAGCCCGTCCTTCGCTAAAGGCCGTGAGCGGAAGATGACCCATCACCAGGCATAGATCCTCAGGCTGGCGGTGTGTGGAGTTCAGTGCTTTTTGGATCCATTGGCGTTGTGTGGAATCAACGTTGGCTGAAGAGGCATCGATGACGACCACAAACAGTCCAGGTCGTCTCCACACGTACTGAAAGGGAAATCGCTTGCTTTCAATGAACCCGGATTGCAGATTTCCGCGATGCTTGCCCCAGAACAGATCAGCCTGCTGGCGCTCCCTTCCGTAGATCCAGCCTCCTTGATGTTGTTGACTCGATCCATCGTGATTGCCTATGGCCGGGAGCAAGGCGACGCCTGCTTTTTGAAGCGGTGCCCAAACCGATTGTTCAAAACCAGCCCACATCGCCTTCAGCTGGGAGTTCGTCAACGATCTCTTCTGGCCAGCCACCATGTCTCCTGCGCAAAGCACCAGGTCGGGTTGTTGCTGCATCAGCAACGTCACTCCACGCTCAACGGCGCTGCTGTAGTCCGTACTTCCGTAGGAACCGTTGAGGTCGCTGATTAAGCCCAATTTCAACCCGTCAGCGGCTTGAGTGGAGGCTGGACCCAGCGGTTGTGATCCGGTCTTTCGCAGTAGCCCATCAAGGACGCTACCTGAAACAGCCGCACCAGCGATCAGGCGTAGAAATGTTCGACGTCCGGTCTGCTTCATCTGCCTAGTTTATGGCCGGAATCAATGCATGGATGGCATCAGATTCAGGATGATTTCCCAAACGTTGCGTTCTGGAGTCCATTCAAGAATTCGCAACAAGATGCTTTCCTCTCAACAAAACTGTCATGGCTCATTAAACGCATCCTTGGAGTTCTGCGACAGCGGATTGTTCTCGGGTTCACCAGTCTCAGCCTGGTTGATTTGCGAGGGTTGTTGGTTCTTAGTCTCTTCCAATTCCTGGGCAGGAAGAATCACTTTTTTCGGTCCAACCACATCGACAGCGGTGCGTTGGACGACAAGCTGGTAATTGCTCTGCAGGAGTTTGTTGATCTCTTCCTGCACCAAGGTGACTTGTTTGTAGCTCGGAAGGTCGGGATCTGTCACACGAACAATGATCCGAATAATTCCTTCTTCTACATTATTACCATTTTTGGTTGTTTTCCAGTCAATATCTACCTGTTCCACATCCACTAATTCCTGGTCGCCGAAGGTCAGAGTTTCATTGACAAGAAATTTGCGAACCGTTTGTTCCACCATGGATTCCCGGTTTTCTCGATTGGCTTTAGTCAGTAATCCGATGAAACTGCCTCCCAGTGGAATCAGCAACAGGCCTGTGAGTGTGAAGCTCGCCACGCTGAGTCGACTTCGGAGCAGCTCTTGGCGGAATTCGGAGTCTTTCCAGGCCATCAGTACCAAGCCGCCCGTGAGAATTCCCAGCAGGTTGGTGGCGAAAAGCAATCCAGCTCCAGAGGCATCACCCCAGCTCTGGTGTGACAGCAACAGTCCCATCACGCAGACAGGAGGCACTAAGGCCACGGCGATTGCCGTCCCCGCCAGCGAACTCACGGCATCGCTGCGCAACTTCGCGTAGGTCGCCAGACCTCCTGCCACGAGTGCGATACCCAGGTCGAGCAGGGTGGGCGATGTTCTGGCCAGAACCTCTGTGCCGAACTGTGGCAATCCAGCTGCAGAACCGAGCAGAAAGGAGAGCAGCGTTGTGCTCAAAACTCCCACAAGTAGTGTGCGCAGTGATCGACCCAGCAGCCGCACCTCGCCCAGCAGGATGGCGAAGGCTGCGGCCCTCAGAGGCATGATCCATGGAGCCACCACCATGGCGCCGATCACCACTGCAGGGCTGTTGGCAAGCAGACCCAGGGTAGAGATCAGACTTGCTCCAACGCTGAGCACGATGAACACCTCATTCAAGGTGGCATCGCGCATGTGACTGCGATGCAGTTGCCTGATTTTGCGGCTGGACACCTTGCCCGTCTCCATGAACTCGTCAATGGTGCGGGCAGTCTGATTGTTGGTGCTCAGCTGTTCTGGATCTGGTGACGCAAAGACTTCCGATCAAAGGATTAAGCAATTGTTCTGAGTGGTCCCACTGTTCATTGCCCGGAGTTGAGCGTATTCGCTAGTGCCAATTTCCAAATGATTAAAGGTTTGATTGCTGTTGCAATCACGGAAAACAGCAGCCCTTCCCTTAAGTTGTTGAGCCGTCTACCGACCGATGTCTGCTTCTGGCCTGTCTTCTTTGGAGTGGGAGGCGAATGGCGAAATGTCGGCTCAAGATAGGTGGGATCTTGTGACTCGCCTGGTGAAAGTTGAAGAGCAGGAAAAAGCATCGAGTCTGTTGCAGCTGTCCTCAAAACACAGCCATTGCAAGAACAGTGACTCTCAGTCTGATAGTTGAGGTTCTGTCAGAGAAGATTTGGACCACGGCTAGATGTTGATTTGCCTGATTTGGTAGTGCTAGCAAACCAACTGATTTTATTTGATGTTGGTCAGAATCGATTGCTCGTGAATCGTGCCGTCGTTAATCAGTCGGAGCTGTTCTAAATATCTATATAGAGATTTAACGAATCCAAGAGACTGATTTGTGAATGGTCTTATTGAAATATTGAGAATCGAGCTCAAGAAATCTGATGGTTTGTATTGCTGAAGGGTGAGGTTTTGCTCAGCTACATCACTATGCAAGCTGTTTTCGACAGCCCTCAAATGGATTCAGTTTTGTCTCTGTAGCGAGCTGCCGCGAGAAGTTGAGGGCAGAAATTATTTGCGCCGCTTGGTCAGATCACCAAAGTCATCATCATTAGGCTGCATGAATTGCCAGACGACTGGAACCGTGAATACCACGACAAGTCCGATGGTGGCCCAAATCGCAACGGTGTAGTCGCCCATTTGATCCAGTTCTGCAGTGGTGACCTTAACGGTAAATCGTCTGAGAAGGCCATCATCAGTCACTCATGATGGCCAAATAGCGAAGATGAGCTCCCTGGACTGCGCTTCTATCCCCTGCGTTGCATCAATAGCCAGGATAGGGCCGCTGTTTTAGGCCTTGCTTTCCCCAGCAAGGCTCTCAAAGGTGTGGACTCATGACACTGAGCTGAGGTGCTCGAGTAGTGCTTTTGTGAGTGTTGCGGTCTTCCGGGCACAATTTGTTCGGTATTCACCTCAACCTGTCCTATTCGATCGATTATGGTTGAAAGACGTTGGCCCCAAGAAGGGCGCAGTTCGATCTCAAACAAGCAACGGGGTTTGAGGCGCTGTAGGAGGTTCTGATGAACACCCTCGCAATGATCAAAGAAAAAGAGCTCAAGGCTCGTCGCCTTCATGACGCTCAGCATTCTTTTGCTGCTTCGTCTGAAGGTTGTGATGTCACCTCGGCACACATCTCACCCACCAAACTTGTGGATGGCGCAATCTGATCGAAGTGATCGGATTTCTCTAATACTTGCCCCGCGAATGCGGGGCTTTTTTTATTTGTGGCAACTTGTTTCGTTTGCTGGATCTATTGACGTTTTCTTAGAGGGTTTCTTGTTTTTGATGGTTTAGAACCCTCCGAATCGAAGGCACACTTCCAGTGCTCCAAGTCCGAACAGGAATGTGCCACCAAGAAAAGCCAACTCTTTTGGACTCTTGGCCATGGCTAGAAGGGCAGGGCCCAGAAACAACGTTGGGCTAAATCTAAAGGAAATCCGAAGGCGCGGCATTTCGAAAAGTTGCCGTTTGAGCGTCCGTAGCCCCCCGTGTTGCACAGGTTCATGAAATAGGCTTCATAAACCAGTTGATTCTTGGCGCTGCTTTATGGATCTAAATAGTTTCCACAAGGAATAATCTGAAGGCATCACCCTCCTGGCTGGGGTTTCAGGATGGAAGATTCGGTTTCAGAGCTTTTGGTTGGCTTTCTGCCATGCACTCTCTTCAGTGCATCAGATCCAAGCCCTTCTCTAAGCAGCTGGGAGGCATGGAGACGAAGCTGCTAGCAGAGCAAGAGCAGCGCGAAAGAAGGAACGAATGAAGATGATGTGATTTGCATAAAAACCCGCTCCAGCCGAAATAGTCGACTGCAGCAGGGCTTTCCACCGAAGCCGATGACCTGACTTGAACAGGCGACCCACGCTTTACGAAGGCGTCCCTGAACCCAGTCGCTGCAAGGGTTTTCTAGTCAGGGACTGGATTTCTGCTCTCACCCGCAGGTGTCTGCAATCCGCTGCAGGCAGGGTTTGACGAAAAAGTGAGAGCAGTGCTCTCACCCTTTTGCAGACCTGTTTCAGGCTTCTGCAGCACTTTGCAGTCCGGGCTGATTTGTCGGTCTGAAGGTGCCCAGGTCATCCGCATCCACACGGTCCAGCACCATTGCCAACATCACCCGTTTGCTGGTCGATGCCATGTGGGCCAGCAACAAACGCAGCATGACCGCCGCTCCCTCGGGGTCGCTTGCGGCCATTGCATTGAGGAATGGACCTTCGATGCGTTCCAGATCAGCCAACCCCTGCAGACACGTCAGTTCGACTTTCGGGCTGGTGGTTTCTGGCATGAACAACTGATTGCAGGTCCCAGTTTGCCCAGCATTTGCAAGGCCGTTTCGCCATCGTGTCCAGATGTCAAACAAGGACCGCCCACTTGTTGAGCGCCATGCACCGAAGAAAGGTGTCGGCTGGTTGGTGAACACCCAGCAGGGCAAGGTCTCCCAGTTCAGAAACGACAATCCAACGGCACACGCGCAGTGGGTTGTTGTCGAGACCAGACCCATTACGCGGCAGTGGTCAGCCTGTGGTCAGAAGGATGCTCAGGCACAACGCAATCGAAGCCTGGGAAACCATGCAGAAGTCAGGTGGGTGGAAACGGTGCCCACCAAATTGGTGAACACCGTCGCTGTGGGATTTTTTAGGTCCACTCGGGGGCATCCCCCACGGTTGATGTCACAGCATTGAGTCATTCGGCCTCAGTGGCATTAAGACGTTTGGCACTCTTGATCAGTCGATCAGGGCTACCCAGGCAAACGCCATACCAATGCCAATCCAGATACCAGCACTAAGACGTTGCCCCTGAGCGCCGATGCGCTTCAGCAGGGCCTTGGACCAGCTGGTGACCACCAGGAGCAAGGCTCCCTGAGCGATCAGCAAGCCCAGGAAATAAGTCACCAGAGGCGTGGGTTCGGCACCCACAATCGTGCTCCCGAGCAGAAAACCGTGCAGGGCCACCAACGGGAATAAAAGAGATGTAGGTATGGCGATAAGAGCCATCAAGCCTTCTGCAGCAAGAGTGAGAGACACCAGTGCCTCCGCCCAGGGAGCCACAGCATCCGGCAGGAGAATGAATTGAGACAGAACACTGCCGCTCAGACCAGCCGCTAGCAAGGGCAGCACCCAGGTGCGGGGTCGCGGTAGGCCGATCAAAGCGATGGCCAGTAGGAACAGCAGATGGTCAGGTCCCAGTAGCGGGTGGCCGATGCCACTCAACAAGCCCTGCAGAGCGGTGAGGTTTGTGCTGTCTCCCATTCCGAAGGGGTGATGGGCATGGGCAGGGCTGAGCAGAGAAGCGGCTAGCAATCCCGCAGTGGAGATCACACCAGCCCGCAGCATGGGGCTGGACTTGGACAAGTAGTTCATACGATCCGCGTCGTGAGGAATCCTGGCGGGCGTTCTGACTGACGCGGGCGGAACGCCGACGTTTCACAGCTGCGGGACAGCGACGGATTCGCACCGTTCTTTCCCCGTTTCCTTCAGCGGCTGATCACCGTTGAAACCAGTGCACTCACACTACGGTTCGGTGTGGAGACCAGTCCGCTCAGGGGTGATGGTCAGCCTGCGGTCACGCGAATGTTGCGCCATAACGCCATCGAAGCCTGGGA
>QCUI01000076.1 GCA_003210775.1 Synechococcus sp. AG-679-A04 | reverse complement strand
ACAGTCTGATGCTCGTCCAGATCAGCGCCGGACAACCCGTACAAGTCCTGCAGCTGCCGACAGAACTCGCGGTGAATCTGCCTGGGAGCAAGACACTGAAGTCGCTAGCTGATGCCTATCCGCTTGGCGGTGTGGCCCTGACAGCTGATGTCATCGCTGAAGTGGTGGGATTGAAAGAGGGCGAACCGGAACGATTCGTGGTCATGCCACGCCAAGCCCTTCGCAGTCTTGTGGACGGATTGGGTGAAGTGGAGGTCACGCTGGATCAATCCTATGAGCACAAAGACTCCGCCCAGAACTACAGCGTGAACCTTCAAGCAGGACGGCAAACATTGAACGGCCGTCAGGCTGAACAGCTTGCCCGCTACAGACCTGAGACCAAAAATGATCAAGCTCGGCGCAGTCGACAGCAAAGTCTCCTCAAAGGGATTCACGATCAGCTGAATCAACCCAATGCGATCGCCCTTCTGCCCTCAGTGATTGGCGAAGTCAGCGCCCAGATGGAAACAGATCTCACACCGATGGAGATGATGAGCCTGGCAGCAGCGGCGCTCAGCAGCGATCAGCCACCGGTGATCACTCAGCTGGAACTAGCTCCCCGAACAGGACAGCAGGTGATGCGGGAACTCAAACCGAACCAGCAGCTTCCCCTCTGGCCAGCACCCCTTGGCGATGCTGCAGACAACTGATCAACCCTCTTGGGTCATCATCAGGACCCTGCAGGCATCCACACCATGGGAGACCATCGGTGCGTCGTGCAGGGGCATCCCACTCACCGCCAAGTTGCACGAGTCCGAGAAGGGAGAGGTTGAGCGCTCGGGCGAAAGCCACAGATGCTGGAACGATTCCACCAAAGCGACCATCAGGTCGAGGCTGAGCCAGCATCAGCACGGGAATTCGCCAGGCTGCCAGAGCGTCCAACCAGCTGCCCTCCCCGCTTTCATCAACGCCGGCATCACCGCTCAACCTCAACAAGGTCAACGCCTTGGAAGCACTGATCTCTGAAGTGAGTTCTTCGAGCAGTGGGTTAGGAGAAAGGCCGCAACCTTCCTCCAGATAAACAGCTCCGAACTCATCAGAAAGAGAGCGACAGGCTGCGGACATCTGCAGTTCTGGCAACGCACCGGCGCCGATAACAACCAAAAGGTTCTGAGACATCCAGGAACGTTAAGAGGACCAGTTCACGAAACGCCAGGGTGAACGGGACCATGCACCACTACGATCGAACAACCAGTTTCTCGTTCGCGGGCATCGTGACCGGATTCCTGACTGCAGCCCGCGCCGAACAGGAAAAGATTCAGCACGACACCAGGCGTCTGCGACTTTTCACCGGCACCTCCAACCCGGCCCTGTCGCGTGAAATCGCCGCCTACCTGGGCGTACCGGATGGTCCAAGAGTCTGCAAACGCTTCGCAGACGGCGAGCTCTATGTGCAGATTCAGGAATCCATCCGTGGCTGCGACGTTTTCCTGATCCAGCCCACCTGCGCTCCTGTGAACGATCACCTGATGGAGCTTCTGATCATGGTGGATGCCTGTCGACGCGCCTCCGCCAGACAGGTCACCGCTGTTGTGCCGTATTACGGCTATGCCAGGGCGGACCGCAAAACAGCAGGCCGTGAATCGATCACCGCGAAGCTGACCGCCAATCTGCTGGTGACCTCCGGTGTTGATCGAGTGCTGGCGATGGATCTCCATTCCGCCCAGATCCAGGGCTACTTCGACATTCCTTGCGATCACATCTACGGCTCTCCGGTCCTTGTGGACTACCTATCGGATCAAGACCTGGGAGAGGTGGTGGTGGTCTCTCCCGACGTGGGCGGTGTCGCACGCGCCAGAGCCTTTGCCAAACAGATGAATGATGCGCCTCTGGCCATCATCGACAAACGGCGCACAGGTCACAACATGGCCGAAAGCCTCACCGTGATTGGCGATGTGCAGAACAAGACCGCCATCCTCATCGACGACATGATCGACACCGGCGGCACGATCTGCGCCGGTGCACGCCTGCTGCGTGAGAAGGGGGCAAGTCGGGTGATCGCCTGCGCCACCCATGCCGTGTTCTCCCCACCTGCAGCAGAGCGACTCTCGGCAGACGGTCTGTTTGAACAGGTGGTGGTGACCAACTCGATTCCAATCCCTTCAGACCGCGTGTTCCCGCAGCTGCAGGTACTCTCGGTGGCCAACATGCTGGGCGAGGCGATCTGGCGGATTCATGAGGAGAGCTCCGTCAGCTCGATGTTCCGCTAGGACGACAGGTAGCTAGCCACTGCAAACTCCAGTAGTAATGCAGTAGCGACGCAGTACACCGTCGCAGAACTACCGATCAACGGGGCGCCCAAGCAAGGTCATCCAACGCAAGCGGAGCGCGGTCTACTTCGTTCAGCTCCACCTGAATGACAGGCGTGCAACCAAGAGCCTTGAGACCAAGGATCAGGTTGTGGCGACCAAAAGAGCAAGCCAGGTAATCAAGGAGTTGCAAGCAGAGGCAGAGTTGCAGTCACAAGGTCAGACCAAGTAGGCAGCAGTTAAACCGGGCAAATCATGGGATTGGCCAGAGGGTGTTGAGCGCACCATCGAGAACCTCGATCCACGAATGCATCCTGACCTTGCCTTCTGGTATCCCCTTGGTCAGAGAGAGCGTGCCTGAGGCGTTCATCACGGTCTGTGAAAACAACACCCCGTAGATGCTGGCGGATCAGATGAGAATTTCGATGGATGTGTTGCCAGCCCTTGAAATTGGCAACGCAAACCTGCGGGATACACGAAACACGGTCTTCATGTTCAACGAAGGAACTGAAGATATGCCCACTAGACTTTGGTTAACATGAAGAATAAGCCATTCTTTTCGTCATCACTGCTGAGAACCTGCTCTCAGTCGCTGATGGATATAAAGTAGAAGGGACTTGAACTCACCCAACGGCTGATGTCCAGTAAGCCGAAGCTGCTGACAACAACCCAAACAGTCTCCTTTTGGCTTGGTCTTGTTGTTGCTATGTCGCTATGGGTTCAACTCCTTTTGAGATGGACACGGCAAGGCGTCATTGCTCTTCAGCCTGTAACACTATCTGATTACATAACAATACTCGGACTATTTGTAGCGATTCCTCTAGTCGTCATAGCTTTGCTTGTCGGCTTGGCTGCTTATGTGGCCTTGAATAGAGCTAAGTCTAATTAGACAGGCTGAGTGAAAGCGAAGTACAAAAGCCATGAAGTCAGTCAAATCACTCCTAGCTCTCCCTCTACTGATCCCAATAGGCTCATGCGCTTCTCAGGAGGATAGGAATAGAAGAGTTTGTGCAGATTGCAATATGCTCGGCTATCCAGAGAAGGATGCTGATCAATTAGGAATCAAAACAACCCTAGAAAATGAAGGCGTTGATTTTAGTGATTCCGACAATGCTACACAGCACCACATATTAATTAGTTCCTTCTGCGAGGTGTATGGCATTAGTCGCTAAATGACCTTGGAATAGCAAGGGATCTCAGCTTCTCTATTCTGCTTAAGCCTCTATAAGGCTTGCAAATTGGCTAATAGGCAACATCCTGCCGATTAGCTTTTTTATTGGCTGTGGACTCTTCTGGAGACGACTCAATAGCGGAAGTGTTTGACTACCTTCCAGTCCTCATAGTCGCTCTCCTCTCGCGTCCAAGTTCCATTCTCTATCTTTCTATTCTCTTTGCCTAAAATCTGGTTTTCCGCTGTCTCGTCCTTACACGAACGACTAAACACAGGAACTACTTTGTTTTTTTCATGTTCATAACTCAGTTGCGATTTGTTTGCAAAAGCCATAGATGCACCTCTATCCTTCCATTCATTACAGGCGCGATCTGCCTGCTCCCTAGATGGATAGTTACAACCTACTAGTCCTAGCGAAAGAAGGACGATTGATAATCTCTTCATTGGTTGTCCGACTCCTCTTGGTTCGCAGCAGCCATCTTCTTCGGCTCAACAACAAACTTGTAGCAAGTAAACCAGACGCAGCTTGCTACAAGTAGTCCGTTAAGCCAAAGGTCGAATGCTTCTCCACGATTGAATGAATTGAACTAAAAAGTTGAAGCCTAGAAATGGAAAAATAAGCCTCTCTCCAAGTCTCGAGAATTCTTTCTTTCCTTTCTTCTTGTAAAATAGAATCGCAAACAGGACAAGTAAAGGAACGATTGACCAGTTCTGAGGTCCAGACCAAATCAGAGCAATAGACATTGCAATGAAGATTGCTGAGACCAGATAGTTGATAACTGACGGGTAGCTGCCTAAGAGATTCTTCATTTGTTTCTCGTGTGTTGCTTTATTTTAGCTCCTTACATTTTGACAGAACAGTCTGAAGCCATACAAAGACGAGCCTCCGAGGACAAACTCCCCATAGGGCATTTCGGTTTCTCAAGCGCACGCATCGCCATCACGTCCAACCCGCACGGGTTGGCTTTGTGCTAAACATTCTCGCTTTTGGGTGATGCGGCCTTCATTCAGTCCACCTGAAATAAAACAACGAATACTCCCATAACGACCAAAACATGGCCAAGCACTCATCAGAAATCAATAGCCGAGTAGATAGAACTGCAGCTGAGCGATTGCAAGAGAAACTCTTCGCTACTGCTGAAGCTGCACTTTACGAAGCCATCGAATCTGGAAACATCCCTGCAGCGCTCTTGTCGAGCACGCAAGCGATCCTGCGGGACGCTGGCCTGAATCCAGACCTCTCTGATGGAGACAACTCCTCTGGAGGGGGTCGCCTATTGAAAACAGGTGGCACCCCTCCCATCGACATACACAAGAGCCGCAGCGGGGAGCCAGGAGCGTTTTCCTACCCATCAGGACGTGTTTTCCATCGTTCCTTCGGGCTGCAAATGGGAGCGTTTGCGTGGAAATCCAGCGATACCTGCTCAGATCCTTTGTCTCGCATGGCCGCTCACTAGAGACCGGTACTAAATGGTGGAGGTTCGACCAGCCATCGAGCTGACACAGAATGAGATCCATTGGTATGAATAGGGTATTGATCGTGATCAGATCGGCTCAACTGCCACACCGTTGCAGAACTCAAAGGGTGACGGGTGCTGATGATGGCTTGGTACTGGGGGCTCAGCCTCTGACAACCAAATGGGGGATAAACACCCCTGAAATCAGGGCAAGAACTACTCGAATGGGTGATGTGGATTCTGTTTAGTTCAGCGATGGTGAACACATCAGAGGACGACCTCCATCATTCACACCAAATTCTCAGTTTTGTCTCACTCCCCAGAAACCAGTGCATCAATTTCTGATGGCAAGACTTGGGCAATTCCTGGTGCTGCTGGACCAATGGATTACAAACAAACCACAACGCAGAAGCGGGTGCTCTTCTTTGATCAGATCAAGGCGCTAATGATTGCGCTGGTCATTGCTACGCATGCTCTGATGGCTTTTCTCATTAATTGGATGGGAGTGCGTATTCCCATAGAAGGCTCTTCTGATCCATTGTTTGGAGCAGTAGGCAGCTTCTTTCTCGTTTTCTGCAACACCTTCTACATGTGTATATTATTTCTGATTTCGGGCTACTTCGTTCCGCGTTCAGTACATAAGAAAGGAATAGCACGATATCTGAAAGATCGCCTCCTGCGAATTGGCGTTCCCCTTTTAGTTGGAATACTGTTGATTAATAATATATCATTCCTCTTAGGGAGACTATCTCCGGCCAGTCCCTTAGCGAAATTGTCTTGGAGCAATATACCTTTTAACCACGTAGTAGCACTATGGTTTCTGTTAGTTCTGTTTACATTTGATTTGATTTATTGCGCATGGGTTCCACTGCGAGGGGTTCGCTTTTCTGTCGACACCACAGTTCCCACACCCCAGCTTCGCACTTGGTTAATCAGTGCCGTCATTCTCGGGCTCCTTGAGTTGGTGATGTCGACACAAGTCGACCTGTGGGCTGCTTTGAGAAATTCTCCATTAGATGGCCTTGGGTTCCAAGGCATGCACATTTTTACTTATGCCTTTTTGTTCTTGCTCGGGTGCAAGGCTTCGTTTCATCGCTGGCTGGAGCGGCTGAACACCCATCTGGTTGTGAGGTGGTTCCGCTTCTCCATCGCATCAGCACTTTGTTTTCTGGCAATCTCCCTAGTGCTGACCTTCAACGGCAGCATGTCAACTGAGGCTGGCAAGCTCTCACTTCTGGGATCCTTCTTTTCTCCGTTCATCGGTTGGGGTGTAATCGGCTATCTACTGTTGTGGTTCCAGCGCAATGAAAACCGCTGCGGAATACGGTTAGCCAACGCTGGAGTCGACAGCTTCGGGGCCTACATCATTCACCCACTCGTGCTCGTGGTGGTGCTGGAAGCTATTGGTTTCATCGGGCTTAATCATTGGCTAGTTGCTTTAGCTACAACAGCTCTAGGAATCATGATTTCCTTCGGAATCACTCATCAGCTCAGGCGGATTCCATTAGTCGCCAGGATCATCTAGTTCA
>QCUI01000075.1 GCA_003210775.1 Synechococcus sp. AG-679-A04 | reverse complement strand
CAAAGATGCTGTCGATTCGTCAAATTTGCCGCTCTCTTTGGAGGGCTTGTCTGCGTTGGGCGTCTTTTGATTGTGTTGATCTCAGTGCCGCTTTTGCTTACTACACCCTTCAGTCAATCTTCCCGATTCTGCTGATTTCATTGTCTTTGGCGTCCTGGCTTCTGGGACGGCAGCCGAACCTTGACGATCAAATTTTGATCTATGTAAGCGGTGTACTGCCGCCTCCTGCGATTGAGATCATTCGTCAGACTCTTGAGCAGCTTGTTTCTCAGGGGTTTGGTGCTGGCCTCCTCGGTGCAGCTGTTTTGTTGGTCACTGCTGGCAATGTTTATTTGACATTGCAGCGTGGGGCTGACCGTTTATGGCGTGATGTGTTGCAGCCATTGCCTGATGCATTGCCGCTTGGAGCTCAGGCTTATCGCTTTGTGCGGGTGAGAGTCGAAGCCTTTTTCGTTGTGATTTTGATAGGCCTTCTCATCGTTGTCGATCAAATCAGTGTCAATCTTCGAATGGCACCATCGGCGTTTGTTGATGAAATGGCTCGCTCCTTGCCCTGGCTAAATGACATTATCCCTGATCTGCCTGTGCTTCAGTTCGGTCGATTGTTGATTCCTTTTATTGGTTTTTCGGGCATGGCTTTGTTGTTGCAATTCTTGCTTCCAAGTCGAAAAGTTCCTTTTCTGCCATTGATTCCAGGCTCTTTGCTGATCGGGTTTTTGCTGACAATCCTCAATCTTGCTGTCAGTCGAAGTGTTCTTTCACTGGGGGCTCGATTTCAGGCTTATGGAGTTATCGGTGGAGTTCTTGTCTTGACACTGTGGATCTGGATGGTTGGCGTTGTGATTTATTTCGGACAGTGTTGGAGTGTTGAGTTGGCCAATATGCGTATGAAGAAGAGCGGTGATCCGTTTTTGCGTGTCGTCCAAGATTGACGTGAATCAGTGATCATGGAGATCTTTCATTCCACGGGGTCCGGTTGATATGGGTCGTCTGCCTCCTCTGGTCTGGCTCGTGGCCCTATTGCTCTTGCTACCCACGCCTGTTGGCAGAGCTTTGATCGATGTGATTGGCGGAGTTGCCCTGGTTCTGCTTGCACTTCCTTTGATCCTCGGCGGTCTGGGTTGGATTGGATGGAAGGTGTTGCAAAGCCGAATGCAGGTCTGCCCCAACTGCGGTTCGGCCTCGTTACAAGCAACCCCAGTTTGTGCTGTTTGTGGGTCTGCTTTCTCAAACGCTGATAGCTCGCAGGCCGCCAGCCCGCAGGTTGAAGTTGATTCAACACCTGCCAGTTCCGTCACGATTGATGTCACGGCTGAAGATGTTGACAGCTAAGGCGACACTGGATTTCGCTGATCACTCAAACGTTTAGAACGCTGCGTTTTCTTGCTCAAGCTCGACAAGTCGACGTTCACGCAAATGCAGAAAAAATGGTCCTCCGCAGGCAAACGACACGGTGACGCACAGCACCAAGGAGATCCACCAACCTTTGACCTGCAAACGCCGCCCTTCGATGGCGATCCAGATCGTGAACGCAGTGGCGCCGATGATCAGATCGCGGCTGAGGGATCGTGACGCTGCAGTCAAATTGGCATCCCTGATGAAGCCACTCAGGTCGAACCCTGTGCCTGATCCTGCCTGGATGAATTCCAGATTGGCTTGCCAGGGCAGGACGGCACCCAGTAAGGCTAAAAACAGATAGCTCCAGGTCAGAACGTTACGCATCGTTCTGCCGCTCGAAGGTCTCGGTGGTCAATGTCTGAGGATCAAGTTGAAGAACATTCTGTTCTGTTTCGCTGAGGAGTTGTTCACATCGACTCAGATAAATCTCTGCCCGCTGATGACTGCTTTGCAGTTCGGACAACGGTAAAGACTCGTCCTGAAGCCTGGCCAAGAGCAGGTCGAGTGCCTGAAGCGCCTCCTCGTAGTTCAGTGCTTCGGCATCCTTTCGCCAAGTCTCCTGTGGATCGTTCTTGACCGTTTGGGATTTCTTCGGCATTGAGAGATGGGGACGTGGGTTGTCAGGCAGAGATTTCGTCTGGAATTAGGAGTTATCCAGCGTTGGTCTGAACGGATTGGACAGTGACACTGATCTTCCCGTCTCGAACGTGAATGATTAGATCGTCGCTGGGATTGGCCTCACTCACGGACTCCAGCACTGTTCCGTCCATTTGCATCACCTTGGCGAAACCCCGGCTTAACCAGCGATCCGGTGAGAGGGCTTTGAGCAGTTGCTGTCGTTGACGCAACTGCAAACGGCTGCGCTGCAGCACAGTTTTCGGGTGAACATTTTGAAGCAGTTGATGCTTCTGCTGCAGCCGTTCCCTCTCGCGATTGAAACGCCATTGCTGTTGTTGCACCAACTGCAAACGTTGTTGCCGGACGGTCTGCAAGGCTGGCACTCGATTCGGAAAAAGGCTGACGATTGCTGCGGTGGGAGTGGCAGCACGGTGATCAGCCACCAGGTCGGCCACGGTGAGATCGTCTTCGTGCCCAAGACCTGTCACGACCGGACAGCAGAACGCAGCAACGGCGCGACAGACCTGTTCATCGTCGAACACCATCAGGTCCTCCCGGCTGCCCCCTCCCCTGGCCAGGACCAGGCCATCCAGCTTCAATTGCGATTGAGCCTGGTTGATCTTCTCCAGTACTGCGCAGATCTGAGGAGCGACGGCGCCTTGAACAGGGATTGGAACTACAAGTAGCTCTGCCAGAGGCCAGCGCTCACGGGCAGTCCTCAGCATGTCCGCCAAGGCCGAACTTGGCACGCTCGTTAACAGAGCAATTCGCTTGGGGATTAACGGCAGGGGTCTTCGTGTTGTTGGATCAATCAACCCTTCAGCTGTCAACATCGCTTTGACGGCTTCAAAGCGTCGTTCAACGGTGGAGAGACTCGGGCGAATGTCGATGGCCTGTACGGCGAGACTGGCCCGGGCGGCCCAGAAATTGAGTTTTCCCACCACCGTGATGCCGTCACCATCCGCCGGCACGTAATCGAGCTGGTTCAACCGAGAGGCCCAGCAGACCACGGTGATGGTTGCCTCTCCATCGGTGAGGTTCATCCAGAGGTGTCCCTTCTTAACCTGGGGGCGGGATGCACTGCCCTGGACCAGAAAGCGGGGGGCGAAACCGCGTTCCAATAGTGAGCCGACTGCGCTGTTGAGCTCCTTGACGGAGTAGCTGGGGATGGCGTTAGCGATCAAGGCGGCGATAGGCGAAACCCCAGTAGATGCAGACAGCACCAGCAATGACACTGAGGATCCGCCCCCATTGATGGTCTAGCTGGGTCAGTCCGATCGACAGAAACACCAGTGCACTGCTCAGCAACCTGGCACCATCGCGGCGGTTGCCTACGAAGAAACGGGGCAAGGGCAGAGAACGACTGTTCATACTCTCTCGCAGTGATGGCAGACATTGAAAAACCCCATCGGCAAGCCGATGGGGTTGATGAGGGCCGATGGCTCTCAGTGCGTAATGCCACGATCAGCCGAGGCCGATCTGGGCGAGGATGCCTTGGCCAGTGAGCAGCTCAGTACCCAGGCCGATCACGAAGCCCATCATGGCCAGGCGGCCATTCCAGGTTTCAGCGAAGTTGACGAAGCCGAAGCGGGATGCGTTGTCAGACATGGGTCGTAATCCTTGACTTGCGTAAATGTAACAAACAATGGAGTTTTGTTGCCTGTCGTGAACGCGGCATTACGACCACTTCTTCAACTTGCTAGTGGGAGTCGCTGTCATCGGTGACTCTGGCCACGGGTGTTTCGGGTAGCGGCCTCGCATCTCGCGACGGACGTCCCTGTAGCTGCCGGCCCAGAAGCCTTCAAGATCCTTGGTGCGCTGCAAGGGGCGGCCAGCTGGCGAGAGCAGTTCAAGGGTTACCGGCAGTGTTCCATTAAGAAGGATCGGTCCTTGGCTGCAGCCAAACATCTCCTGCAGCTTCACCGACAGCACAGCGTCGTCATCTCCGTAGGTCACTCTGGCTTCTCTACCGCTCGGAATCCTCAGCCGCTCGGGAAGCAACGTGTCTAGTTCCCTTCTCTTTGCCCAGGTGAGATCACTCCATAACGCTTCGGTCAGGCCACCACTGTCCAGGTCCTGCCAGCTGCTGAAGTTCAGACTGGCCTCACCGATCCAGAGCTCAGGAGTTTTCTGCAGTTCTTGGAGTGTGCGATTGGGCCATGGGGCTCCCAAGTGTCTGTGGGCAATCTGAAGGCGTCGACGCAGCTGCTCGCAGCGTTCGTTCCAGGGGAGAAGTTCGAGTCCATGGTCGCGAAGGCGCTGCAACAACGCCTGGCTCACCAGATGGGCTGAGGGGCGTGGAAGTTGCTGTCGCCGCAATTCGATCGCACCAAGCCTCAGCACTCGCTCAGCGCGGATTCCCTTCTGTTTGTCGTTCCAGGCGACGTCTTCCCGCCATTCCCCCTGTTCTGAGGCGATGTTGTTGAGAAAGTTCCGGCTGATGGGCACTGCCAGGCGAATGCGTGCATCACGCTCCTTGAGGTCAAGCCTGGCGATGGCCAGGGCCTCGGAGCTGCTCAAGGGGTCTGACGTCGCTAGGACAGCGCCGCGACCTTGACGCAGCAGAAATGTCCCTGCTCGTCCCGGTCGTGCGAGGGCGATCCACTCGGGGAATGCCGTGGAGATCAGCCGCGCGATGGCGAGGTCCTCCGGGTCGTTCATGGGTGGCTGCGCGGCGGGTGGCTTGAGCGCCCGCAGCTGTTTTTGCCACTGCCGGCTCTGCTGGCGCATGCTGCCAAGGCCGTCGTGACGATCTGATCGCGTTGTGTCTCTCAGGAGCTGAAGTCGATGGCCGATGTCACAACCGAGATCTCGGCTCCCGGGAATATCCCGTTCACTCAGTAATGCAGCCAGATCGCAGGCCAGTGCCTCTAGTCCCCAACGCCTCGCCTCGATCAACATCAGCCCCAGCCTTGGGTGCATGCCGAACGCTGCCACTTGTTGGCCAATGGCTGTGATCTGCCCTTGATCCGTCAGCAGTTTCAGCTGCTTCAGCTGTTGCTGCCCTTCCTGGAGCAGTGGTTTAGGCGGAGGTTCCAGCCAGTCGAGGTTTTCGCCCAGGCCAGCACCCCATTGAGCCAGGTCAAGCACGGTGGGTTGTGGATCGGCCCGTTGCAGTTCTGGAGGGTCTTGTGCTGGTCGACGTTGCTCGTCGGCGGCTGACCAAAGGCGAACACAGCGTCCGGGTCCCTGACGACCGGCTCGTCCCCGTCTCTGATCCGCGCTGGCAATACTGGCTGGCACGGTCATCAACCCTTCCATGCCGGTGCCTGGATCAAAACGCGTGTGGCGATTCAGTCCTGCATCCACCACGAGGCGTATGCCATCCAAAGTGAGAGAGCTTTCCGCGATGGATGTCGACAGGACGATGCGTCCATTCCAGCGCTGGTCGCAGGACCTGAGTGCGTCGGTCTGAAGTTTGAGGGAGAGCTGGCCATGCAGCGTCATTACCTGCCAGTTCCGCAGACGTTGCACTCCCATCAGCTTCTGTCGGCACCGATCAATCTCACGCAAACCGGGGAGAAAAACGAGTACTCCAGGAGGGGTTTCACCTTTGTGGCGCCTATCTTCGAGCTCGAGTAACTCCTCCTCGAGCACGCGCAGCACATGCGTTTCGAGGTGCTCTTTGTTGCGAGGCGGGCAGTGGCGAGTCTCCACCGGGAAGGCTTGTCCCTGACTGGTGAGTGTGTCAGCAGCATCGAACTGAGCACTTAGCGCCTCGAGCTGCAGGGTTGCTGACATCAGCAACAGCTTCAGATCAGGCCTCAGCACCCGTCTTGCTTCTCGCAACAGTGCCAGGGCGACGTCACTATCGCGGCGGCGCTCGTGGAATTCATCGAAGATCACGATGCCCACCCCAGGCAGGTCGGGCTGTGACTGAAGACGCCGCAGGAACAGCCCGTCAGTGATGGCTTCGATGGTTGTGGCGTCTGAGCGTTTGTGTTCGTTGCGGACGGAGTACCCCACGCGCTCGCCCACAGGTTCACCGATGGATTCAGCCAGTCGCGTTGCCGCTGCCTTGGCAGCCAGTCGTCGCGGCTCAATGAGCAGGATGCGGCCTTCAGCTCGCGGTGCGTGGACCAGTTCTCCGATCAGTGCCAGAGGAACCCGGGTGGTCTTGCCCGCACCTGGTGGTGCTTGAAGGATCAGCGTTCCCGAGCTGTGCAGTCGAGCGCAGAGCTCAGCTAGAAGACCATCAATGGGAAAAGAACCCAAGGGCGACGATCGGCGTTAGTTGATGAAGTTGAGAATCCCCACCAGCAAAATGCTGGTCAATGCCCCCATGGCAGTGAGCAGACGGATCAGCGGTGCGTTGCGATGTTTCAGCGTGGCCATGAAGAAATCCTTAAGGGCCTGATGAGAGTTTTTAGCCCGTTGTTGGCCGGCTTGGCTGTATCTGTTGGCACTGCGTTACACGCAGCAAGGTGCGA
>QCUI01000074.1 GCA_003210775.1 Synechococcus sp. AG-679-A04 | reverse complement strand
GCAATTCAGCGCCACTCCTCCAGCAAGGCACAGATTCCTAGCCCCGGTTTCCTTGTGAAGGCTGGTTGCTAGAGCCAACACAATCTCTTCGGTGACCACCTGAATCGAAGCGGCCATGTCCATGTGAAACGGCGTCAACTCACTTTCCGCTTTGCGCGGTGGTTGACCAAACAACGCATGGAACCGTTTGCTGGTCATGCGGAATCCACGGTGAAATTTGAAAAAATCGAGATTGAGCCTGAAGGTTCCGTCGTCTTTGACATCAATCAGGTTGTCGTAAATGACATCGACATATTTCGGAGTTCCATAAGGGGCTAGCCCCATCAATTTGTATTCCCCTGAATTCACCTTGAAGCCGCAGTAGGACGTGAAGGCTGAATAGAGCAGGCCGAGAGAATGTGGGAAGGAAATTTCCCAGAGGGGATTGAGTTGGTCTTTTTCCCCGATCCAGGCAGAAGTGGTCGCCCACTCGCCCACTCCGTCCATGCAGAGAACAGCAGACGATTCGAATGGGCCGGGAAAAAATGCGGCCGCGGCGTGCGAAAGATGGTGTTCTGAGAAAAGAAGAGGCGGAATTGTGGCGTCCTGTCCTGCAATCTCTTGCAGGTTCTTTTTCATGATCTGCTTCAGGAAAAGCTTTTCATGCAGCCACGTCTGCATCGCCGCCACGAAAGAGCGCCCGCCACGGGGTGAGGCGCCGATGTAAGTCTCAAGCAGACGCTCAAACGTGAGCAGCGGCTTTTCGTAATAGGTCACAGCCTCCAGCTCGCTGATGCTGAGTCCGGCCTGATCGAGGCAGTAGCGAATCGCGTGGTGTGGGAAGCGTGCGTCGTGCTTTTTGCGGCTGAAGCGTTCCTCTTGAGCAGCACAGATGACGCGCCCATCGATCAGCAGAGCCGCTGCGCTGTCGTGGAAGTAAGCAGAGATCCCCAGGATGGCTTTCATGACGATCGCAGCAGGATCTTGAGTCGTTGCGGCACCTTACCGCTCAGATCACTCTCCCAGAAACTCAAGGATTTCCCTGTCTTTCAGGTTTTGTGAAGCCCCAGCGCAGACCTCGTTGATCGGCTGGTCAGAAGCGATCGCTCGCAGGCATGTCTGCAGTGTTCCCACCTGGTTTTCCAGTTGATCGATCCGTTCCATCAGGTTGCGGATCACGTTGGCTTCGGCATCTGGCAGAGCCGAGTGGGCCAGAGGGTTGATGCGTACACCGCTCTGATGGATCACCCGCCCAGGGATGCCGACGACGGTGCAGTCAGCACTGACATCACGCACCACGACGGAGCCGGCGCCGATTCGCGTGTTGGTTCCGATCTTCAGAGCACCGAGCACCTTGGCTCCGGCACCCACCACCACATTGTCTTCAAGGGTTGGATGGCGTTTGCCGCTTTTTTTGCCGGTGCCGCCGAGTGTGACCCCCTGGTAAAGCAAGCAGTGGTCTCCGATTTCCGCTGTTTCACCAATCACCACACCCATGCCATGGTCGATGAAGACCCCTCTGCCGATGCTTGCTCCAGGGTGGATTTCAATGCCTGTGAGACCACGGCCCAGTTGACTCAGCAATCTTGACGGCAATTTGAGCGGCAGACGCGAGTGCCACATGCGGTGGCTGAGACGGTGCAGGGTGAGTGCTTGAAAGCCTGGATAGCAGAGCAGGATCTCCAGCGGGCCGCGCGCTGCCGGATCACGTTCGCGGATGATCGCCAGGTCGGCTCGGATGTGATTGAACATGCCTTGGAGCCGCGTCCTCAGCGCTTGAAGGCGTCATTTTGGCAGTTGGCAGTCTTTAGTTGCTTTGCAGACCGATCTCCTTGCGGAGCATTTCGATCGTGTCGCCACCGAGATAACTCTCGGCGCAATGCAACTGGGGCATGCGCATCAGTTGTGATCGGTTCTGGCGCAGGCTCTGCTCCACCAAGGGCATGCTGGGGCGGTCGCAGAGCACATGACTAGAGGCTCTGAGCAGGGCCAGCAGCCTGCTGCCCACATCTGGGGTTGCAGTCATCAGCAGCAACTCGTTGCCGCGCATGCTGTGAAGGATCACCTCTGCTGCGCGCAAGATTCCAGGGCTAATGCTTACGAGCCCCACGCAACTTCCCTGACGCAGCTCCTTGAGCATGGCCAGCTCCTCTCGGAAATCGTTGAGGTCAACCGCTACGGCGCGGACCCCATGCCGCTTCGCTAGTTCCTCAACCGGTTGAAGGAAATAGCGGCTGGTTACAACGGTGCCATTGCTGGCGCTTTCCAGAACGCTTTCCAGCTCTTCCATCGGCACTACTTCCACCGGTACGTCGAGGCAGGGTTCGAGTTCTTCAGCGATCAACATCGAGGCACCGATGTCTTCTCGTGGCGTGCTCACGAGCACCCTGGCGCCGCAACGCAGACGCCAGTCAATCTCCCTAGTCAGTAGATCCCTGGTTTGTTGCAGGGTGCAGCCCGCATTCAGCAGGCCGTCCACACACTTGCGAACTTCACGGTCCACATCGGTGACACCGCGGTTGCGCGGATTCGTTGGGGTGCGCATTTCCCGTGGCTTCTGCTGATCGCGCACATAAATGCCTGAACCCGCCATGGCTTCCACCACACCGTCGGTTTCCAGTTGGCGATACACCTTGCTGATGGTGTTGCGGTGCAATCCGGTCTGCATGGCCAGCTGCCGCGTGCTGGGCAGACGGTGACCCGGCGGGTAGTGCCGTGCTGCGATCGCAAAACAGATCTGATTATATAGCTGGGTTGAAGCCGGTATGTCGCTTTCCTGTTGGATGTGGAATCGCACGCCGGTGGGCCAGATCAAGATGCGGCCACCTTAAAGACTGATTGGCTCGGTGACAATTCCTGGTGTGGTTGGTGTCCCTATGCCAGTTCTGTTGAACGGATCAAGGTCTGCTCATCAAGAATTTTTAGAAAGGCTGTTTACGGCTCAGAGGTGTTGGCTTCAACTTCTTTTGGTCAAGATTGAATCAACAGAGCTCCCTACAAAAAACCCCATGCTGCAGGGCAAGTGGTGTAGAGCGTCACCAGCGCAGTGTGCCTGCCCGAAAGCTCTCTGATCGTGTCGCTTGTTCAGCCGTTGGCTCCAGGCTTGCTGATCTGCCTGGCTGCCGCCGCCCGAGGCGGTGCTGTGATGGTGCGCACGGCTTTGTTGGCAGCTTCTTGCTTTTCGTCTTGCTTTGCCAGGGGAGTTTTGCGCGGTGTGAGGAACATGATCATGTTGCGTCCCTCGCGTTTGGGGGGCTGCTGGATCTCTGCTGGCTCCTCTAGGTCCTTGGCCATGCGTCTGAGCAGAACCTCAGCAAGAGCTGTGTGTTGAATCTCGCGGCCGCGGAAGATCACGGTGCACTTCACTTTGTCGCCGGCCTTGAGAAAACGCTGGGCCTGGCCAATCCGCACGTCGTAATCGTGCTGGTCAATTTTGTATCGCATCTTGACTTCCTTAACTTCAGTCTGATGCGATTTTTTCTTGGCTTCCTTGGCCTTTTTCTCTTGTTCGAACTTGTATTTGCCGTAATCCATGATCCGGCAAACTGGAGGATCAGCCTTTTCGCTGACCAGAACAAGATCCAGTTCCCGTTCTTTGGCCACTGATAACGCTTCTTCCCGTTCAATCACTCCAAGTTGAGTGCCGTCTGCATCCACCACACGAAGCTGTGGGTAGTTGATGCGATCGTTGATGTTGGGGAGCTCCCTGACAGGAGCACGGCGGTCAAAACGAGGACGTGGTGGCATTCAGTGATGAAGAGGCTGCCGGAGAAAAATCTGGGCCCGGCTGGGTTTCTGTATTCACCCTAGACCGGCTTCGATCTGCTGACTGGCATCGTTGAAGGGATCGATATCACTGAGCCAGTGAGGCTGGTGTTGACGTCTGAACCAGGTGCGCTGGCGCTTGGCGAACTGTTGCGTGCGCTTGGTGGTTTGTGCGATGGCGCTGGTTCGATCGAGATGCCCTCCCAGCACCTGAAGTGCTTCTCCGTAGCCAATGGTTTGCAGTAGCGGCAGGTCAGCTCCGTAGCGCTGCTTCAGTTGCTGGGTTTCTTCAATCAGCCCCTGGGCGTACAACTGTTCGGTGCGCTGGCTGATGCGCTGGCGTAGATCGGCTGGATTGAGGCCGAGTTCGAGCACACGCCAGGGAGGTGGGCTGGCACTGGTCTGCGAGCTCATCGGTCTGCCAGTGGCGTAAAGCACTTCCAGTGCTCGTTGGGTGCGGACTGTATCCGCCGCGGCGATCCGTTCGCCTGCTTCAGGGTCTGCGTCTATCAGCAGTTGATGACAGGCTCCCTGGCCCAGCTGCGCCAGTTGTTGACGCAGTTCGGGTTGAGGTGCAACCGAGGGTGGCTTCAGCCCAGCGGTGAGTGCCTTGAGATACAGGCCACTGCCACCCACGAGGAAGGCAGCACCTCGTTGCTTCAGGCTGCGGTTCACCACTTCCAGGGCCTCGTCCTGAAATTCGCGCAGGGTGATCGGCTGATCAGGTCGGCGCAGGTTGATGAGGTGATGTGGCACTCGTGCTCTCTGCTCAGCGGTCGGTTTGGCAGTGCCCACATTCATGCCCTCATAGAGCTGCCGCGAATCAATATTTAAAATTTCCAGCTCAAAGCGTTGCGCCAGATCGAGGGCTAGAGCTGTTTTGCCGCTGGCGGTGGGTCCCAGCAGCACCACTACCAGTGGTGGGAGCTGCGCTGATCCTGGCGCTGCCGGTGGGCTGGGGTCAGGCATGGAGCGGAATAGGGGGTGGACCCCCCAAAAAAATGACGTCCCAGAGGCCTCTGCAAGCGCCTCTGGCATGCCGGTGGTAGATTCAGCCTGACAGGAAGCCTGGTCGACTCAAATCGCATGAGCGAAGCCGCGAAAGTACAGGCGGCCTATGGCGCCGAACAGATTCAGGTGTTGGAGGGTCTTGAACCCGTCCGCAAGCGCCCAGGGATGTATATCGGCACCACCGGGCCGAGGGGGTTGCATCACCTGGTTTATGAGGTGGTGGACAATTCGGTCGATGAGGCATTGGCAGGCCATTGCACCGAGATTCAGGTGGTCCTTGGCGAGGACGGGTCCGCCTACATCTCGGATAACGGTCGTGGCATTCCCACTGACGTTCACCCCCGCACCGGCAAGAGCGCACTAGAAACGGTGCTCACCGTGCTGCACGCCGGTGGCAAGTTCGGTGCTGGCGGATACAAGGTTTCAGGCGGTCTTCACGGTGTTGGCGTGTCGGTTGTCAACGCTCTGAGCGAATGGGTGGAAGTCACCGTTCGCCGTCAGGGCAAGGTGCATCGTCAGCGCTTTGAGCGTGGCGCTCCCATCGGCAGTCTTGTTTCTGAAGATCAGCCAGCCAGTGAGAATGGTCTCACCGGCACCAGTGTGCAGTTCAAGCCCGACATTCAAATTTTCACTGTCGGCATTGAATTTGATTACGCCACGCTGTCCGCGCGCCTGCGTGAACTTGCTTATCTCAACGGAGGCGTGAGGATTGTCTTTCGCGATGAGCGAGAGACCGCCCGCGACTCAGACGGCAATCCAAGGGAAGAAATTTATTTCTACGAGGGCGGCATTAAAGAATATGTTGCTTATATGAATGCTGAAAAAGATGCACTACATCCTGAAATTATTTATGTGAATGCTGAAAAGGATGGAGTCTCGATTGAAGCAGCGCTGCAGTGGTGCGTTGATGCCTACTCCGACAGCATTCTTGGATTTGCCAACAACATCCGCACAGTGGATGGCGGTACCCATATCGAAGGCTTGAAGACCGTTCTCACTCGCACACTGAATACCTTTGCGCGAAAGCGCGGCAAAAGAAAAGAGGCCGATGGCAATCTTGCCGGAGAGAATATTCGTGAGGGACTGACAGCAGTGCTGTCTGTCAAGGTGCCTGAACCTGAATTCGAAGGGCAGACCAAAACCAAACTGGGTAATACGGAAGTGCGCGGCATCGTCGACAATCTCGTCGGTGAGGCTCTCAGTCAGTACCTGGAATTCAATCCGGGGGTGATCGATATGATCCTTGAGAAGGCCATTCAGGCCTTCAACGCCGCAGAAGCTGCCCGCCGTGCTCGCGAACTGGTGCGGCGAAAGAGCGTCTTGGAAAGTTCAACCTTGCCAGGCAAATTGGCGGATTGCAGTTCTCGCGATCCTGCTGAATCCGAGATCTACATTGTGGAGGGGGATTCGGCTGGTGGCTCCGCCAAGCAGGGCCGTGATCGTCGTTTCCAGGCAATTCTTCCATTGAGAGGCAAGATTCTCAATATTGAGAAGACTGACGATGCCAAGATCTATAAGAATACTGAAATCCAGGCTCTGATTACTGCTCTTGGTCTGGGGATTAAAGGGGAAGATTTTGATGCCAAGAATCTGCGTTATCACCGAGTTGTGATCATGACTGATGCTGATGTAGATGGCGCACATATTCGCACCTTGATTTTGACGTTCTTCTATCGATATCAGAAAGAATTGGTAGAAGGTGGCTATATCTACATTGCATGCCCGCCCTTGTACAAAGTTGAGCGCGGCAAAAAACATTCTTATTGTTATAACGAGCAGCAATTGCAGAAGACGTTGGATGGATTTGGCGAAAAAGCTAACTACAACATCCAGCGATTCAAAGGTCTTGGCGAAATGATGCCTAAGCAACTATGGGAAACCACCATGGACCCCTCCACGCGCACGATGAAGCGAGTGGAAGTTCAAGATGCTCTGGAAGCAGATCGCATCTTCACAATTTTGATGGGCGACAAAGTGGCACCGAGGCGGGAATTCATCGAAACCCATAGTGCTGAACTCGACATGGCAGAACTCGATATCTGATGAATCACTCTGCAACGGTGATCCTGCGTTGGAGCTGGTTGCTTGGCGTGTCTTTAATCGGTCCTGTCGCTCTGCCGGCAGGCGGGGCAGAGAGGCGTTTGCCCCAGATTCGTCGCCAGCAGGGCAGCGGCCCTCTGCTCAGTGGCAGTGACTGCGTGCTCCATTCCAGTCCTCTGGTTGCAGCTCCTGCTTTGCGGCGACTTGAGATCGGAACACCGTTGCAGTTGTTGCGTCGCTGGCGTAGTGAAGACGGCAGTGACTGGATTCAGGTCAAGGTCACCTCTGGACCTGCGCTCACTGATGCTGTAGAGCGGCAGCGAGGTTGGATTCATCACTGAGTCCAGTTTCTATGAGGCGTTGATGGTTGGGCTGGGTGCCATTCCGGGAGCTTGGTT
>QCUI01000073.1 GCA_003210775.1 Synechococcus sp. AG-679-A04 | reverse complement strand
GCAAGTGAACACGGTGCTTCCTGTCAACCGTTGCTATGACTGCTGAACAGACCTGATACCCATGGCCCTAGAACAACTCAAAGCCTTCCTCGCCAAGGTCAACGAAGATTCCAGCCTTCAGGAGAAGCTCAAAGCAGCAAAGTCACCTGAAGATGTTGTAAGCATTGCTAAAGAACATGGTCATGACTTTGCTCTCGAACATATCAACCAGTTGACTGACAAAGAGCTTGAAGGCGTATCAGGCGGCACTGCTATTACTCCAATAATTGCCGCTACAAATGCTGCAAGCAATGCTTTGAGAGCCGCAGGCCAAAGTTGCGGTTAAGCCTTAATCAAACAAACCCATGTCCCTAGAACAACTCAAAGCCTTTCTGGAAAAAGTCAAAGGTGATTCCAGCCTTCAGGAAAAACTAAAGGCAGCAAAGTCACCTGATGAAGTTGTATCTATTGCTAAAGAACACGGCCACGAATTCACTGCTGATAAGTTCGGTCAGCTCAGCGAAGAGGAGCTAGAAAGCTTATCTGGTGGCACTGATTTTTGTTATGTCAATACTGGTGGATGATACCGCCGCCAGCGGATCTTCTACACTCTGCTTCAAGCCCCTTCAACGACAGTGGCTTTTGGTTTCTTGTTTTACACCCAAAAACCCATGAATTTCCCTGCATTGACTGGCACGATTGAGCGCAGTAATTATTAGCTAAAGACACTGCAGAAGACCGTTGCTATGACTGCTGAACAGACCTGATACCCATGTCACTAGAACAACTCAAGGCATTCCTAGAGAAGGTCAAAGGCGACCCCAGCCTTCAAGACAAACTAAAAGCAGCAAAGTCACCTGAAGATGTTGTAGGCATTGCTAAAGAGCACGGCTTCGAATTCACTGCTGATAAGATTACTGAACTCAGTGAAGAGGAACTAGAAAGCGTGGCTGGAGGACTTATGAAGGATACTCATAAACGCACTGGTGGCTTCGGCTCACACTGTGGGGCAGGTTGTTGCTGGTAAAAAACTGGTGTCCATAATCCCCCCCCCTCGGCTTCAAAACCTAAACACTCAAAGCCTCTGCATTGGCAGGGGCTTTTAACTTCTTCAACCTCGCCAATAAGCTCATAAATCAGCCTTCAATACCTGGCACGATTGAGCGCAGTAACTATTAGACAAAGACGCTGCAGCAGATCGTTGCTATGACTGCTGATCAGACCTGATACCCATGTCCCTAGAAGAGCTCAAAGCCTTCATGGCCAAAGTCAAATGAGACACCAGCCTGCAGGAGAAGCTCAAAGCTGCAGCCGATTCCGATGCAGTACTTGCGATTGCGAAAGAGGCGGGATTTATGATTTCTGCTGAAGACTTGACGAAGTCTCAATCAGATCTTTCATTAGAGGAGTTGGAAGGCGTGGCTGGAGGTGGCTGTGTTCATTCAGCTCACTGCAACTGTCTAAAACATTTCAAAGGTAGTTTGATAATTACCGTTTAATGCATAGCGCATGCAATGAAATACGAACTCATACCGTTAAAGCAAATTACACCGATCACTCCCTGCCAAGTGAAGGCTTTTTATTGCCCTGGATCGCACTGAAGTACGTGCGTCACCAGATCAGCGTTCACCCAGCGGATCACGCCTGAATCCACATCGGCGACCTGATCTAATGCGTCCTTAGTCGAAGGTGCAAAGACCTTCGTAATCTTGAAAAGTGACAGTGATTTTCTTTCTACTCGCTGCAAGCACGTGCTCTTCTTCGTACTCACCTAGATCCTCTACCAATTCGAACTTGGCAGGAGGCTTAACTAAATCGAGGCTTTCATTCCCGTCAGCGTCCTTCTCTCCTATTCCTCTCACCCTCCAGTAGGTCACTGGATTAATTTCGCCTTCGGTTGTTTTAAGACACTCATACAGGGCTGGCCCCTCAATCTCCAAAGGCCATGATGCGCTCCTGTCCTCTGCCATTACTGGTGAGCATCCGATTGCCATCAATGCCAGAAGGACGTGGGTCTTCATCAGTGGTTCTGATTACTCAGACCTAAATAGCACCGGTTTGCAAGATGCCACTCTCTGAATAACCTGGGGCAATGGCCTCCGTTTTGGTTGACTCGAATGCCAGAGAACTGGATTCCTGGGCTTCAATCTCCTAAGCCTTCCGCTGCCGACCTCAAGAAAGGGCCAACTGTCGAGGGTGTTTCTGAAGAGGGGAAGAATGAGAAGGTCATCTCTCTGGAAGAGCTAGAGCAAGCCAAGGAATCAGGCTTCGAGGTTCCCAATGAAGGGCGTGCCCCCGGCTTCTAGGGCTCTTCCGATAGCTGCAAGGACTTTCTGGCTGACTTCTAGCGTGCAATTCCGGGAGGATGTGAGTCACCGGATCAGCATTGACCCAGCGGATCACCCCTGAATCCACATCGGCGACTGCGACACCGGCATTGCTCCAAACCTGCTCGGCACGGTGATCGGTCAGGCGCGCCGAAGAAACCTGAAGCTGCAAATCCTTCCCTTTCGGAACGGGCACAACTATGCCGTCGAACGTCACAAGGAACTGCACCCTGACGCAAAGGCCGGGATGGAAGAACTAATCAGCGACCTCGGTCCAGATGCCGCTGCCGCTGTCATTGCGTCACTCGCCGACAACCTTCTGGATCCCGTCGAATTCTTGGAGCAGGAATTCACCCGCTGGAACTCTGATCTCCAACTTGTATGGCCTGTCCATCGGGTCATCCTCAACAACGGTGCAGCAGCAATCGCTGACGCGTCCCCTGCCAACAAACTCAACCGCGGTGCACTGCGTGATCGCCTCGCTGATCCCAAAGGCTGCAAAGTGCCGAAACGGGAGATCGAAGGCCGCATCAAGCAACGGCTAAACCATGTTCAAGAACAGATTCGTGATGACCTTCTGGCCACTACGAAAAACGACATCGACGGGAATCTGGTCCGCGAGCCCGAGATCGACAAGATCAACCCCACCCAGTTGATGCTCCAGCAGTTCCTTTGCTTTCACCATCAGATCCGATTCAACGAACTCGATCGCGTTGTGGAGATGGATGGGCAGATCGTTGATAAACCCCACCTCACCCATCAACTGCTGGCCCATGTGCACTGCATCGAAACCACGCAGTCGAGCGCCTCCAGTGCCATTGAATATCTTGCCAATCGAAACCCTTATAACCCTGTCAGGGAGTATCTATTCAGCCTGCAGAATCAGACTGATCTGGAGCCAGTCACCGGTGATGAACTGGCTGATGCCTTTGGTTTCGATCGTGCTGATGATCTATCGATCGAACTGATGTGGCGTCATCTCGGAGGGGCTGTCACACGAGGAATCAACCCTGGGGCAAAGCACGACCCACTCTTAGTCATGTCCGGCAGGCAGGGCCTGTTCAAGTCCACTTGCATCGAAAAACTGCCGCCGAATCGACGCTGGGTTGATGCTGCTTGCAACGTATCCGATCTCGAAGCAAAGGACTTCCTCTCCCGCATTAATTCCGCCTGGATCTTCGAGATAGCCGAGCTGGAAAAGATGACCGTTTCTCGAACCGCATCCGAGTTCAAGGCATGGCTCACCTTTGTTCAGGACAAGTATGTGGAAAAGCACCAGAAGGTCGCCATTCAGCATCCACGCCGATCAGTCATGTTCGGGACCACCAATGAAGACGAGGTGTTGACCGATCCCACCGGTGCTCGCCGGTTCTGGGTTTGCCATGTCGTTCGCGAAGGTCGGCCTCAATGGATCGCAGACAATCGTGATCGGATCTGGCGCACCGCATTGCTGCTGCTCGCCAATGGGATGCAGACCTTCTTCGCTGAATCACATCCACGCTCTGCCGCAATCAAGGCAAGAGCCACAGGCGCAACGATCGCTGAACCATGGGAAGAGAAGATCGGCGAGATCCTCACCACGACCACTCAGACATTTATCCCCAGCTCGATGCTTTTAGAGCAAATCGGAGTGGACCTAGATCGCCAAGAAAGGGCCCACACGATGAAACTTAGTCGCGCTGTCAGAGCTGCCACCAAAGGCGCGTGGAAGCCCGAAAGGGGGAAACATCCACAGACAGGTGTGCGCTGCCGGGGCTTTCACAAGGTTCAAGGCGAATCTGGTCAACCTCAGCCTGTTTGGACACCCTCTGACAACCTCAGGCCGAATAGTCGTCCAGACCAAAACTCGCTGCTGGCAATCGATCACAGTTGCTTGGACAATATGGACATTCTTTTTTTTGAAAGATAAGAAGAGAAAGAAAGAGAGGTATCGCGCTTACCGCTTATCTCTGAGAAAGTTTGAAACCCCAAAAAAAGATGTCCAATTGGGCCAGGTTGTCCCAAACCCAGCGACCCAACCCCCGCCAACTAGGCATAATTAACCCATGGCAAAGAAATGCACAAAGGCTGAGAAGACAGCGCGCGTTGAAGAGGTAGCCAATCTGATCGTGAAGGGGTTATCTCAACGGCAGCTCATGCACCATGTGACCGGTTCCTGGGGGCTCTCAGCAGAACAGGCTCATCGATACATTCGGGAAGCGAGAGACGTTGTGAAGGCTGACCTAAGCGATATTGACCGGATCGACATGCTTTCTAGCAAAGTCCAGATGTTGGAGCAGATGGCAGTTGATGCAGCCGCCGCTGGGCGTGAAAGCAACGCGATTGGTGCAATACGCCTCTTAAACGAACTTGTGGGCTTTGGGGCAGGGCGGAAACCTGGATTTCGCTGATGAATCGATCACAGGCACTTCAGTACATCGAGCAGCTATGGGGAAAGGGAGAGCTGGAAGAATCAACTCATCGCTACGCACTCATCGTCGTTGACTTGATCAGCGATGCAGGAAATGAAGAGCTGCTGTGCTGTCAAAAGCCAGAAGAGCTTTCGGCTTGGATACGGCGTGATGCACTCGCCTGGCAAGCAAAGCTGAGCGAAGAGGCATTCGCAGAGCAATTTGAGGTTGGGCATGGCGCGTGAGAACTTCCCAGTCCGGATATGAAAAGGCCTAGTCCTGGGGAACCCTGTTGCGCTTTTCACAGGCTCGAATAAGCCCATCGATTTATTAGTTGCTCAAGGCTGTGAAAACACCAATGCAAAGTTAACTTGGCTGGAAGTGACTTAGGGGCTCTGAACAGGATTACTTCGGGTCACCACTTAGACGAGCATCACTTCCAGCAGTTCACGCAGGCAAGCAAAACCCCCGCTCCTTGCGGGGGCATACGGTCTAAGCCGAAACGGTACTTACTGATCCATCATCAATATTCAAATGAGTAACAAGGCAGCTAGTAATGCAATTTTTATCATTTAAATCGCATTCTGTGATGCAGACGAAATACTCTTCGAGTGCATCCCATCTTTCAGTGATAGAACTTTGAAGGGACTCTTTCTTCAATTCGTACATGCTTGGCACCCGAGTGAGTGCTCTATAGAAGGCACTGCACAGGAAAGTCAATTAATTTGTGTCGATGAATAAACTACCTAGTAATTTACTCATGAGAGGAAATACTCATTGGAGTCACACATCCGGGAAACCATGGCGAATGCCGCCAAAAACCACGCAGGCCTGATACTGAATGCATCGCTTAAACGATCTCTACGAAAGCACAACATAGGAACAGCATGAATCCAATCACTCCCTAATACCGAATAAAAAATAAATACCTAATTGCGAAATGATAATTCTGTCCGCTTATTGATTTGGATAAGCATAAGTTCGGCACACGAAATGGAGACGAGCATGAATGCATCCAAGAAAACTCCAGCCTGCTTCTTGCGCTGGAGCGTTCAAAAAGTAACTAAAGGCCTATACGCAGTCACGGCAACTATTGATGGTTCTGATTACGACTTTGTTGGCAATTTCAAGTCAATTCAAGAAGCTCAAAAAGCTGGTAGGCGATACGTGTCAGACCTTTTGCATAATTCACTTTCTGGTGGACGTTTATCACTCAGATCAGCAAAAAGCTCCCGCGCCTAGAAGGACCTTGATCAGACTGATGACTGATGACTGATGACTGATTAATTTTCAACATGCCGATACCCGAAGCAAGAGAGAATCTGACGATCTCTTGCTTCGGAGTTCAGTACCAGCCAGAACAGAAGTAGTTGAATTGGCTTGATGGTTTCAATTGCTGATCCAGGGACCACAGGTGATCAAATAACTACTGTGATCACAGCAGTTGGGGTCATTGGTGGTCTGAGCTGCTTAGCAGTTGTGATCGTTGGCGGCTTTATTACTCCAGATGCAGCGAAGGACGGAGTCAAGCAAATACTTATTGAGTCACCAATACCGATCGAAGCTCCTCTAACTCCATAACTGTTCTTGCATTGGCAAGCCTCGATTCGTCAGGGAGAGATGTCACCAGAGCAACGATCAGGTCTCCAGCGTCACCACAACAGCACTGCCGATATAGCCAACCTTGGGGCGAGGTTGCTTTGTGGGTGGAGACCTTCTGACGACGAGACCGGTGATATGGCAATAACCACCGGGCAGATCGTGATGCCAGCCACTTCGGTGAACAGAATCAAATTCGATTAAACGTCCGAAAGCGACGCCAAGGTGGCGATCAGGTCAGCGACAACAGCAAACGAGGCCGCTCAAGTGGTCAACATCACGATGTTGTCGCGTGGGGTGCAGGATGCGATCACGTGACGATGAATCCGGCCTGGTCACCCGCCGGGCAAGTCGTCACAAATGCGATCACGATTGAACGGAGTCAGAAACCGATTTGACTGAGGATTCCCTGGCCGGTGAGCAGCTCGGTGCCAAGGCCAATTACAAAGCCCATCATTGCTAGACGACCATTCCAGGCCTCAGCGAAGTTGCTGAAGCCGAATCGGGTTTGGGTTTGAGTTGAAGTTGTCATGTCTTTGATTGATTGAGTTTGTGAGCCTCACGGAGGTGAGGCTTTGCAATGGTGTGATCAGCCAGCTACAGCTGAAATGCTGTACGGAGCCTCAGGGGAGCTGGTGGGCATCGGGTCAAGCTTGCCCAGTGCCAATGCTTTGGCGCGGACATACATCTGGCTTGACGTGTCACCGGCTGCTTCCAAAGCTTTGGCGACGACATCCCAGTTGCGGATTTCAGTTGACATTGCTAGTCGTTTGAAGATGTGAAAAGCATCGCCAGCAAGCTGGTCTGCCCGTGACGGTGAAACCCGCCAAGGGACCGAACACGCGAAACGAGACATGCCCCGCTAGCTCCACCCAGATCGGACGGGGTCGATGTTCATTTGTGGTCTTGGCCTCTATTTGTTCAGGCGAAAATCACAACGACTGCATAAGTTCCCTTTCCGGTCGTTTATCAACCACCCCACATAGCCATACGCAGGAACGATTAGCTGAGCTGATCAATGGGATCAAGACTCCTGTCCCAGTTTTGGCGATACGAAAGGTTCACATCGCGCAAAGAAGCTTTACCTTTGTGGGGTCGGTTAACCGACTTTCTTTACCTGCCGCCGGGTTTCGACCCACAGGCTTTTTCCCGTTCTCATGACCACCACCATTCAGCAGCGCTCCGGCGCTAATGGCTGGCAGCAGTTCTGCGAGTGGGTCACCTCCACCAACAACCGCCTCTATGTGGGCTGGTTCGGTG
>QCUI01000072.1 GCA_003210775.1 Synechococcus sp. AG-679-A04 | reverse complement strand
TCTTACGATCAACTCGTTACAAAGTTCATCTCTGATTCAGAAACATTCAGCCCGCTTGAGTTCGACGTTGCAGTACCACTCTTGACTGATAAACCTGTTTTGGGCGATCAACAAGATGCTGTTGGACATGACGTCTGTTTGGGACTTGGGGGATTAGTGCCCAAATGGGATCTTCCCTCTGGATGCAACTAATGCGATTGGTGCCTGAGGAAGAACCAACAGAAATCCCCGCCTAGTGCGGGTTTTTTGTGCCTACTGAATTGCAGCAAAGCTGAAACCGCCTATTCCAGCTCGCATCAGCAGTCAAAGCGGAGCAATGTGCTGAGCAATTAGGTGTTGCTGCACTGACTCTCTCCAATGGCGTTGTGCTGCAGGCTGCTGCTCAAGAGGCAGGTAACGCAGAAGACCTTGGCATGATGGCGAGCAATCTCAAAGATGCCATCAAGTTCAAATGAGAGTTTCAAGGCGCTCTACAGGGAGCAGGCGATAGCCCCCTCATCAATACCGGAGTTGCTGGCGCCACGATCAGTACCTCAACAAGGCTTGGCTACCGCTGGCTGAATAACGACCGTTACTGGATGATCGGAGTGAATGCTGGCTACGACAGCCGCCCGATGAACACCGGCAATACTGATACCGGTGTGGATGTCTCGGGTAAGCGTGATATCTTCTTTCAGCAGATTGCAGCAGGCGTAGAAGCAGTTTCTGAAAGCTGGAACTTCAATGCCTATGGCCTCTTCAAAATTGGTGGTATCGAACAGGTCTTGAATGACCGTCACTAAGGTGGTGCGGTGTGAACATACGGCTTAGATGTTGGTTTTGCAATCACCTCTGAGTGGAATGCCTCAATTGGTTACTACTACGAGCATGGTGATGAACTAACAGCAGACGATGGATCTGGTGTTCAGGCCAGTTTTTACTAATCACGCGAAAGCCAGTCATAGAAATCTCCAAATGTATTGCAATCGCCGAATCTCGCATCCTCTGCATTATTGCCTTGAAGACAAAGGCGATGGCTCAACGGGGGAACAGCAAATCCCAATAAAAGCAATGGTGCAAAACGTATGCGGCACGGGAAAGAGTCTGTCACATAGACTGCTTAACAAACCAAGAAATAGGTGCAATAATCGAACGACTATTTTAATTCGAAATCATGGAGACCACCGTCTGGACATTCAACCTTAGCGTTCCGTTCTCGGAGTGGGCCAAAATCTATGACAGCGAAGACGTGAGCAAAATGCACACATCAGTAGGCATCAAAACAATATATCGAGGAGTTTGCACAAGCGACCCATCGAAGGTCTGCGCGGTACAGCAAGCTCCCATTGGGGTTGCACAAAAGCTTTTTGAGGAAAACAAAGACATGATCCGAGGAGCTGGGCATATCATCGAAAGCACAGTCATCACAGCCTATACAGAGGAATGAACTGATCAAGGAACGTAGCTGAATCTCGGATTACGTCCCCGAACAAAGCGGGGACGATTAGGTCATCGAAACTCTGCTGTAGAGATTAATCTCAATTGAAATGTGGATAAGATCACCAGAATCCCACAGCAGATCGATCAACACGTATGATACCCAAAGTGAGTTATTGATGAATTAAAGGAGCCAGCAATGGATTTTCACATCGTGATTCTTGATGAGTTCGTCGCAAGCTATCCTAAAATCAACTGGGAAGATTGGAAAGACTATGTTAGGGAGCAGATGATCAGCCAAGGTGATCACTGGTCAGAAGCCGCCTTACCTGGAAATGACATCTGGGATTGTCTCGATAAACATAAAATCAATCCCATTCATCTTGTGCAGTGGAAGCCAGTCGAAGAAACACTCTATAAAGTCAGTCTTCCTGATCATCCACACCCATTCGACCATCCATTATAGACAGAAAAAACATAGTCATTTTAATAAATTCTGACCTTAGTGCAGGGAAAATCATTGCCTATACATAACAAAAAGAAGAGGGCACAAACTCAAACAGATAAAAGCCGTGAAGGCCATTGTTCAGCCAAGCCATTGAACTTTAAATCTGTAGCATTTGATCAATGCGTCAAAATTAGATACAGAGAATAAATAGATTCAGACTCCCCATTCCTTCAACTCCAATGAGTTCTTCGTAGCTTATCCAAATCATTCAGAACTAGACGAGCAGACGCGAAGTCCCTTATTTACCTCTTACGACCCAATACTTTTATCTGATCTTCTCTGTGGTTTTATCGTTTTTATTTGGATGGTCATTGTAAGTACACATGCTTTCAAGCAATAATTTAATCAACTAATGATGCACATAGGCTTAGCTCCTCGCATTATCCTAAAATTGATCTAGCGTGGCACTCAAGGATTAATCCCAAGCAAGCCTATTGATTTCAGAATGGCAGTTCCGGAAACCTATCGAATTGAAGAATTAAACCCATTCCTTGAATGGCATTTACATGGAACGACTATTAATAGAAAAGAGGCCCTAAGATGGGGCACTGTACTCAGCCGAAGGATCAGAAGGTCTGTGCGCGTACTCGATGCCTCTAAGACTGTTATAGCTAAGTTCGATGTCTGACTAATACTTCAAAGAAAAGACTTAAAAGAGTAAACTCTTGAGGATTAACTGGTAGAAAGGTCTTACAGTCTAGATGAATACAAGGAAATTACAGCTGGTCTTGCGGGAACCTAAGCTACCACGAACTGATTGATTGAGCCAATGGGGCAACATCCTAGAAATGCTTCCAGACATAACAATATTGATCACCTATTTGCGTGGATCATCCGATCAGTGATTTCTTATCCACCCTTAAAAAGAACGACGCAAAAGCCACAAGAATTTCGGAATTTTTACTCCACAACCTAAACAACATTCATGTCGCATTTTGTTGAGAAGCAACAACAACAACATTAATTTCTTCCGCTAATTTTTTAATGGCAACCAATGTCTCCCGATCAGTCTGAGCCTGCTCTTCAGCAATTTCACTTTGGATATTCTGGCCTACAATAATGATCGACAGCAGTACCAGCTGCAGGAACGTTTCAGCAATCCAGGAGACAATTTCCAATGGATCTTCAGATGAAAGCGCTTCAGGCAGCGAAATAAGCGCTATCAAAGCAAACAAGTAAGCACAAGACATTGTTCCCACTTTCTCTGTAACAAACAGAGCAACTTGTTTATTGAATTCTCTAATCTGCATTTCATGAAAGAGCTAGCTTTTCTAGTTTAGCCATAAAAGGGCTCATAGAGAACGCAAGTACTGCTAACGACTCATGGTTGAACGCGATTCACTGTGTTGTTGTGATCTGCGTACCAAGCCAGCACTTGGGCAAAGCATGACTTGGCAAGCAGAGAGCATACGTACCACCTAATATCGTTTCTTAGGTAAAATTTCTTCGTCTCAGGGTCCAGAATCTGAAACGCACTCAAGTATTCAGCTCCTGATGCAATCAACAACCTAAATTCGGTGAATAAAGCCTTTGAATTCCATGTCAATAACTGCTGATGATGCCCGTCTAGCCATTTTGAGAGTCTTGTCTGTTATTGCTGGTCCCGCTTATCAGCAGACTGATCACGACAAGCCCCTTGCTGTACAACTCGGCCTTTGCGCTGAACGCATCAAGCAAGAAGCATCAGAAGGGGTTGCTTTGATCGAAGCATGCGCTCCCCATGGGAGGGCGATGCTGAGCCAAGCACAGCAAAAACTGGAAACGCTTACCCACCTTGCGGTCTTGCACGAATTGGCCGCTGAAAAGTTTGAAGACCTCTGACACAAGCCGAAACTAGATCAGCAGAAACCGCGTTTGATCCTCGAGTCTTGTGATCAATCCCAGCTCGGAAACCATTGATGGGATCGGCCAAAACTGAGAAGACGCTCAATTGCCAAGAGAATTTGAGGCATCTAAGATTGGACGTTCTTTTCAGCGCTGGCGTTTGAAGGTGTAGCAGCCACCGTGGTAGCCAGTGAAGGGCTGCGCATAAGTCACCAGTTCCCAGCCTTGGGCTCCGAGCTCATTCATCAACTCCACCAGGCTCACCCGCTGCGGATGATTCCTGGAGATCAGAGGCTTGTCGTCAAGCCAGAGCTCCTCAATTTCTCCAGTCCAGCTTTTGCCACGGGGAACAAAGCGAAGTTGTGTGTATTCCCAGGCCATCAACGTTCGATGAGTCGGTGGACTCTAAGGCCAGGAGCTGCAAAATAGTTCGTGTCTCAGGCAGCCAGACCAGGTCCAGGGCGCGGAGCAGGCCAAGCAGCAGAATCCGGGTGGTCACAAGCACCTATCGAGCCTTGAACCTCTGGTTATGACTGGTTGCAGAAGTTGTGTTCAGAAGCGGGAGTCTCACTATTGAGCTATGAGCATGACGCCGAAACTGTTTCTGGTTGTTCTGGGTGGTCGCATGGCCAGCAGCCATATCGAGCTGCACGATGTGCGATGGGTGGTGGGAGAAAGGATTGAGGACACTATTCCAAGGCTCAGACAACAGTGGTTTGGGCTGCAGAGTGGACTGCACATCGACAGTTACAAAGTCATTCAACATGTGGATGGCTACGCCATTGAGCTGATCAAACAGCGAGAGGACTGCACGGAGCAGCAGCGGACGGCTTCAACAGCAATCACCGATAAACTGTGGTTCATCAATCTCGGTGGTTACGACCGCGATTCACTACAGGAGTTGCACCGGTTCGGCCTTGTTGTGGCTCCCAGCAAGCAAGCGGCCAACGCACGAGCTCGTCGGCGTTGGCTTGGCAGTGCCTTGCAGGTCCATAAAGATGACCTGCACAGCCTCGATCGCTTGGACACGGTTGATGACTGCCTACCCATTTTCAATGTCGAAGGCTGGAAAATCCGTCTGAAGGCGGAACCAGGCAGACCTAAGGCAGAATTGAAGCCGGACTGGTTTGGCTATTGGCGGATTGATGGAAAAGCTCTAAAGCCACGCCCTGACTGACTGGAGTCTTGTTCAGGGATCTATCAGGACCAACTCGATCAATCACATGATGAGTTGCATCGTTATCGAAGGGTTCGCCTTTGGATCACCAGGCAGCCATAGCAACTGTCCATCCACAGCTCTTAAACTGGAACGAAAAGGGAACAGCGTCCTCGTAACTCATCTCCCGTTCTGGCCTTAAGAAGACAAGACGTCCCATTAGGCATAGGTCTGCCTTGATCCGATGGTTTGGGATGCTGACGACAAAGAGTTAACCGAGGGGGTTGAACGGTTTCTGGAATCGCTTCATTGCTTAGTTGCCCAGGGGATCAGACCCAGCAGAGTTGCAACGAAAGCGACGGTGAGAACAACAACGGCGGTAATGGGATCGATGGGGTTCTTTTGTCTGGAATCAATAGGCTTGCTTGGGATTAATCCTTGAGTGCCACGCTAGATCAATTTTAGGATAATGCGAGGAGCTAAGCCTATGTGCATCATTAGTTGATTAAATTATTGCTTGAAAGCATGTGTACTTACAATGACCATCCAAATAAAAACGATAAAACCACAGAGAAGATCAGATAAAAGTATTGGGTCGTAAGAGGTAAATAAGGGACTTCGCGTCTGCTCGTCTAGTTCTGAATGATTTGGATAAGCTACGAAGAACTCATTGGAGTTGAAGGAATGGGGAGTCTGAATCTATTTATTCTCAGTATCTAATTTTGACGCATTGATCAAATGCTACAGATTTAAAGTTCAATGGCTTGGCTGAACAATGGCCTTCACGGCTTTTATCTGTTTGAGTTTGTGCCCTCTTCTTTTTGTTATGTATAGGCAATGATTTTCCCTGCACTAAGGTCAGAATTTATTAAAATGACTATGTTTTTTCTGTCTATAATGGATGGTCGAATGGGTGTGGATGATCAGGAAGACTGACTTTATAGAGTGTTTCTTCGACTGGCTTCCACTGCACAAGATGAATGGGATTGATTTTATGTTTATCGAGACAATCCCAGATGTCATTTCCAGGTAAGGCGGCTTCTGACCAGTGATCACCTTGGCTGATCATCTGCTCCCTAACATAGTCTTTCCAATCTTCCCAGTTGATTTTAGGATAGCTTGCGACGAACTCATCAAGAATCACGATGTGAAAATCCATTGCTGGCTCCTTTAATTCATCAATAACTCACTTTGGGTATCATACGTGTTGATCGATCTGCTGTGGGATTCTGGTGATCTTATCCACATTTCAATTGAGATTAATCTCTACAGCAGAGTTTCGATGACCTAATCGTCCCCGCTTTGTTCGGGGACGTAATCCGAGATTCAGCTACGTTCCTTGATCAGTTCATTCCTCTGTATAGGCTGTGATGACTGTGCTTTCGATGATATGCCCAGCTCCTCGGATCATGTCTTTGTTTTCCTCAAAAAGCTTTTGTGCAACCCCAATGGGAGCTTGCTGTACCGCGCAGACCTTCGATGGGTCGCTTGTGCAAACTCCTCGATATATTGTTTTGATGCCTACTGATGTGTGCATTTTGCTCACGTCTTCGCTGTCATAGATTTTGGCCCACTCCGAGAACGGAACGCTAAGGTTGAATGTCCAGACGGTGGTCTCCATGATTTCGAATTAAAATAGTCGTTCGATTATTGCACCTATTTCTTGGTTTGTTAAGCAGTCTATGTGACAGACTCTTTCCCGTGCCGCATACGTTTTGCACCATTGCTTTTATTGGGATTTGCTGTTCCCCCGTTGAGCCATCGCCTTTGTCTTCAAGGCAATAATGCAGAGGATGCGAGATTCGGCGATTGCAATACATTTGGAGATTTCTATGACTGGCTTTCGCGTGATTAGTAAAAACTGGCCTGAACACCAGATCCATCGTCTGCTGTTAGTTCATCACCATGCTCGTAGTAGTAACCAATTGAGGCATTCCACTCAGAGGTGATTGCAAAACCAACATCTAAGCCGTATGTTCACACCGCACCACCTTAGTGACGGTCATTCAAGACCTGTTCGATACCACCAATTTTGAAGAGGCCATAGGCATTGAAGTTCCAGCTTTCAGAAACTGCTTCTACGCCTGCTGCAATCTGCTGAAAGAAGATATCACGCTTACCCGAGACATCCACACCGGTATCAGTATTGCCGGTGTTCATCGGGCGGCTGTCGTAGCCAGCATTCACTCCGATCATCCAGTAACGGTCGTTATTCAGCCAGCGGTAGCCAAGCCTTGTTGAGGTACTGATCGTGGCGCCAGCAACTCCGGTATTGATGAGGGGGCTATCGCCTGCTCCCTGTAGAGCGCCTTGAAACTCTCATTTGAACTTGATGGCATCTTTGAGATTGCTCGCCATCATGCCAAGGTCTTCTGCGTTACCTGCCTCTTGAGCAGCAGCCTGCAGCACAACGCCATTGGAGAGAGTCAGTGCAGCAACACCTAATTGCTCAGCACATTGCTCCGCTTTGACTGCTGATGCGAGCTGGAATAGGCGGTTTCAGCTTTGCTGCAATTCAGTAGGCACAAAAAACCCGCACTAGGCGGGGATTTCTGTTGGTTCTTCCTCAGGCACCAATCGCATTAGTTGCATCCAGAGGGAAGATCCCATTTGGGCACTAATCCCCCAAGTCCCAAACAGACGTCATGTCCAACAGCATCTTGTTGATCGCCCAAAACAGGTTTATCAGTCAAGAGTGGTACTGCAACGTCGAACTCAAGCGGGCTGAATGTTTCTGAATCAGAGATGAACTTTGTAACGAGTTGATCGTAAGA
>QCUI01000071.1 GCA_003210775.1 Synechococcus sp. AG-679-A04 | reverse complement strand
TTAGGGAAGAACAGGACAGATGATCGTCAGAAATTGAGCCTGAGAGGTGGGTTCAACCCACGGACCCTTCAAGCTTGAGGGCCAGAAGCTTGTCTGCCTCTGCGGCGAACTCCATCGGCAGTTGGTTAAACACATCACGGCAAAAACCACTCACCATCATCGAGACCGCCTCCTCAAAACCGATGCCGCGGCTCTGCAGATAGAAGAGCTGATCTTCTGAGATACGACAGGTGCTGGCTTCGTGCTCCACAGCAGATTCAGGCTGCTGGGAGCGAATGTAGGGATAGGTGTTCGCTGCAGCCTGATCTCCGATCAGCATCGAATCGCACTGGCTGTAGTTGCGGGCACCTTTAGCTGCAGGTCCGATCTGCACCAACCCGCGGTAGCTGTTGCTGGAATTGCCAGCACTGATGCCCTTGCTGACGATGGTGGAACGGGTGCGGGCACCGATATGCACCATTTTTGTGCCGGTATCGGCCTGCTGTTTGTTGTTGGTGAGGGCCACTGAATAAAATTCGCCCACGGAATCGGCTCCTTGCAGCAGACAACTGGGGTACTTCCAAGTGATTGCCGAACCGGTCTCGACCTGGGTCCAGCTGATGCGGCTGCGGGCACCACGACACTGACCGCGTTTGGTCACGAAGTTGTAGATGCCGCCGACTCCGTTTTCGTCACCTGCGTACCAGTTCTGAACGGTGGAATATTTGATCGAAGCGTCGTCAAGCGTCACCAGCTCAACCACCGCGGCATGGAGCTGATTGGTGTCGAACATCGGAGCAGTACAGCCCTCGAGATAGCTCACGGAAGCACCTTCTTCCGCCACAATCAGAGTGCGTTCAAACTGTCCAGTATCTCCAGAGTTGATCCGGAAATAAGTGGAAAGCTCCATTGGACATTCGACACCTTTGGGTATGAAGACAAAGGAGCCGTCACTGAAAACAGCGGAATTGAGGGCTGCAAAATAATTATCGCTGCTTGGCACCACTGAACCGAGATACCGCTCAATCAGCTCTGGATGTTCTTTAACAGCTTCAGTAAAAGAACAGAAAACGACACCATGTTCAGCCAATTTTTCCTTGTAAGTGGTTGCTATCGAAACACTGTCAAAAACAGCATCAACAGCAACATTACTCAGGCGCTTCTGCTCACTTAGCGGAATTCCAAGCTTGTCAAAAGTTTCGAGAAGCTTAGGGTCAACTTCATCAAGTGAACTTTTTTTGATTTGCTGCTTGGGCGCTGCGTAATAAACAATCTCCTGATAATCAATCGGGTCGTAACCCAACTCAGCCCAGTCGGGCTCCTCGAGAGTGAGCCAATGCCGAAAAGCTTTGAGACGGAAGCGAAGAAGAAACTCAGGCTCTTCTTTTTTGCTGGAGATGAGCCGCACAACCTCTTCGCTGAGACCCTTGGAGATCTTCTCGGTTTCGATATCAGTAACAAAACCGTATTTGTACGGCTGACTGACAAGATCACGCGTGGAGGTGGAGGTCATGGCGCTCAACCTTCGGAGGCGTGAATCGTTTCCGCGGTGAAGACCTGAAGCTCCCCAGGGAAAGATCTACCGATGGATGTTGACTTGATCTCCACAAAAGAAAGGACAGCTACATGGCTCTCCCAGCTCGATTTTCGATTGCCAACAAGGGAAGCAGACATGGCGGCGAACATTGGCAAGAGGGTCGGAGCCAGGGAGATACGAAACAAAATGGTTTCGTATTTGGAGCCTAGGGCACGGATCGATCACCCGACCATGTGACCATTGTGACGGACATCGGTTCTAGCTGGGAAAGCCTGCTGGCGCGGTGCCACCAGACAACAACGCCCCGATAGGCACGACCTGCTTCTGGCTTGAAAAGAGATCGCCTTGGGGCCAAAGCTGCTTTCAAACACAGTTGATACAGGCAACTGATACAGGCAACACCCCCCGTGAAAGAGGTGATTGGCATCCATGCATTGACGCCGTTGTTTCCAGACGTTGCAGTGGCCGTAGCTTGTTCTGGAATCGTTCTCGACGTCTACCCGGACATGACCCAAGGCAATTGATGCGTTCCCGTGGCATGGTGAAACCATCAACCCGATCTCATGGGCGCGTCAGCTCAGGCTCCCACTCGTGAAGCGACGCTCACCTTGCTCCTGCGGCAAGGTGAGATCAGTGCTGGCGACCTGGCCAGGAAACTAGGAATCTCGGTTCAGGCGATGCGCCGTCACCTGCGAACCCTGGAAGAAGAAGGCTTAGTAGAAGCGAGTCCGATCACCGCCGGTCCGGGCCGGCCTTCCAACCAATGGAGGCTCACCCAGCAAGGGCATCAACACTTCCCTGATGGCAGTGACACCTTTGCGCTGAATCTGCTCGAGTCGATGGCGACAAGCCTGCCGCCCGAAATGCTGGCAACGCTTCTGGAGCGACAGGCCTACGAGAAAGCGCATCAGTACAGACACCAACTCGGCGAAGGGCCACTCGAACAGCGCATCAGAGGGTTGGTGACTCTGCGCAACAAAGAGGGATACGTGAGCGAAATGGTTCCAGCTGAGAACGGTCGCGGCTGGTGCATCAATGAATTTCATTGCTCCGTGCAGAGAATCGCTGAGGAATTCCCAGCTGTCTGCGACCAGGAACTTCAACTGATCCGGATGACATTCCCTGACTGTCATGTGGAAAGAGTGCACTGGCGGCTGGAATCAGGACACTCCTGCGGTTTTCAGATCAGCCCGTCCAGCACAGCATCCAACGAATCCAAACCAGGATTCAGCTCGTGAGCGTGGATCCAGCGCCGGTTTCAGGCCCTTTGCACCGGCAGCAGATTGAACGCATCGACGCCACACTTCTGCCCGCCGTCGACCGCCACCTTCTGCGGCTGCAGGCCCATTGCCTGGCAACGTTTAAGCAGATCGCCATGCCGCTGCAGCAAGGACCTCTGCCAACACGTGATCACTGGCAGGACTGGTGTGATCGCCAGCCTGAGCTGGTCAATGACGCGGACTTTCGTGAACAGCTGATGATGCAGTTCACGGTGATTGCGAGCCAGCTTGAGGAGCTCGCCAGGCAGCTGCAGCTGACTCCCCTCGAGCTCAAGCTCAACGATTTGATCCAACACGCCGAAGCAAACAGCCGTCAACGCTTGTCGAACTTGGAGTGAACGAATCGCTGCACGCACTGCAAAATCGCGAACTGATCGCTGTCCTGCAATCATCAAAAGGAGACCGTCCGCAGCCGATGACCCTGGACATCCCCGACGCTCCGACATTCTTCCGACTGAGCTGCGGAAGCTGGCGTTCACAGCGGAGCGTGCATCACCTTCTACACCGTCGCAGCGAAGCAGGCGGCTCACTGATCGTGGTCGAGGACCTCGAACTGAATGACAAACGCTTGCTGGCTATGGCCCGCCAGCACGGCCAGGATCCTGGCCTGATCATTGGCGGCAGCTACGTGCGCTGGAGTGCCTCGATGGCCTGGGACCGCGATGGCGATGCCCATGACGGTGAAACCTGCTTCGCTTTGATCGGAGACAGTGAGACCTCTCGCTCCGGCACCATGCTTCGCGATCAGGGCTACGCAGAAAAGTCGCCTGCAACGTCGACCTTCGATATGGACGACCGAGATGGGCTGATTCTTTGCACCAGCTACGGAATGATGACCGTCTGGGAACGCTTCAGTTTCTCCGGCCCGGACGCACGCATTCGTTCCAGCACCGTTGAGGGGCTTTCCAACAACGCTTCCTTCTGCGTGGAGACCAGGCTTAAAAACGACAGCACATCCACCGGCTCAGAAGGGATGACAGCTCTCGTCTCACCCTTCGGCTGGTGAGTGTCCTCTGTTACGGACTGTGAGTAGGCCGGAGGCAGCTTGCGAGAGTGATGACTCCCACTAATACGATCCAGCCAGTGTGTTCCGACTCGAGTGGCCATTCCTCTTCTTCAGTACGCACCAACCACGCAGAACAACCGCGTCGCAGCTCTAAGCGTTGCTTCTGAAGAGACCCAGCGTTCCCTTCAGATGGACATCTCGATGGACGCTGACAACTTCGACACGGTGATCGAATCGGCTTACCGCCAGGTCTTCTTTCACGCGTTCAAAAGTGACCGCGAGACCTTCCTCGAATCACAGCTGCGTGATGGGCAGATCACCGTTCGTGACTTCATCCGGGGATTGTGCCTCTCGGACACCTTCAAAAGAACGTTCTACGGCTTCAACTCGAACTACAAGGTGGTTCGTCACCTTGTCCAGAAAATTCTGGGCCGCAAGACCCACGGAAGTTCTGAAGAAATCGCCTGGTCGATCGTGATCGCGACCAAGGGTGTAGAAGGCATCGTGGATGCCCTTCTTGACAGCGAGGAATATCTCGAAGCCTTCGGATACGACAACGTTCCCTTCCAACGCAATCGCGTTCTTCCAGGCAGGGAGCTCGGTGAGACCCCATTCAATATCACCACCCCGCGCTACGACGAGTATCACCGCGGAATTCTCGGTTTCCCCAAGATCATCTACACCGGCAAAGCGAAGAGCCTGCCGACACGAGCCAACCGCTCCCGAGGTGGTTTCAGCGAAGATTATTTGCCGTGGGTCCGAGGCATGGCCGTCGCAGGCTCAGCTTCTCCAGAAGGCAACCTCGACATGGACTATCTGTCGAAAGTTCCTTACCGCAGCATCGGGCGCTGAATCGCTTTCCAACTCCAAGATGTTTACGCGGAGTCCCCTGTGGGGCTCCGCTTTTTTGTGTCCAGCATCAGGCCTGAAATGGAGGCGGTCCTGGCAGGTCATGCAGTCAGAAGATGCTGACCACGGGCAATCAAGCGCCCTGAAAACCGGGACTTTCCAGCAAACTGATCCCAAAGAAACCCGGTAGCCCGACCGTGACGCAAGCCATCGCATCCCTCGCCCGCATGACCCTGCGTCAGCTGCGTCAGATGGCCAGTGATCTCGGTGTGACTCTCTACAGCCGTAAGAGCAAGGAGGACTTGGTTACCGCGATTGCCAAGAAGCAGGAGCGCCGCAACGGCGATCTCAAGGCCATCGAAGCGGAACTCAATCCACCCTCTCGCCCCCAGTCCGAGACCCGCGTGGTCTTCCTCCCCAGAGACCCCCAGTGGGCCTATGTGTTCTGGGAGATTTCAGACGACGATCGTCGCCGCGCTCAAAGCGAAGGCGCCGCACACCTGAATCTTCGCCTGGCTGATGTAACCGGCCTCCAGGACGGCTCAGCCCATCCCCACACCCTCCAAGAAGTGCCCGTCGATAGTCACAGCACCGAGTGGTACCTGCCCGTGCCTCTCTGTGATCGCGACTACCGCGTTGAACTCGGCTTCCGCGCGGGCAGCCATTGGATCTCCCTGGCGTTCTCCTCTGTAGCCAGGGTTCCCGCCTTGCACCCCAGCGACCAGATCCTCGATCAGTTCGTGCCTTTCAGTCTGGAAAGCGCTGCTCCTTCACCGGCACCGGCACCGGCACCGGTCAGCACACCCAACTTCGAGCCCAGCGACAGCGGCTTACACGAGCGTCTCTACCAGAGCGCAACCACCCACTTCCGTAGCCGCCGAGTCGGTTCAGAAGTACTGCACGAACAGGACTCCCTCTCCAGGGATCAGCGCGGTCTCAGTGATTCCGGGGCTGGCTTGTGGGCAAGCGGCCTTAATGAGTCCGGTCTCGGAGGAGTGGCCCCTCGCCAACGCACCTTTTGGCTGGTCGCTGATGCGGAGCTGATTGTCTATGGCGCCACTGATCCTTCTGCCCGCCTGACTATTGGTGGAGAGGAAGTACCTCTTTCCAGCGACGGAACCTTCCGCATCCAGGTTCCCTTCCGTGATGGTGAGCAGGTCTATGCCGTTGAAGCGACCGCTGCAGATGGTGAGCAAAAGCGCAACATCACGCTCAACTTCGAACGTGTCACCCCTGAAGACAACAGCAACCCTGCCAGCGAAGCCAAAGCCGAGTGGTTCTGATCCTGTGGGAGTGAACCGAAATGCCCTGCGCTCGATTGTGGCCATCACCCCCGTTGCAGGAGCCATTGCATTCCCGATTCTTGTGCCTCTCACGATGGCAAAAGTCGGGATCGGAGCCGGTGTTGGCTTAGCACTCGTGCTCAGCAGCCTCTGGTTTGTCGGAATGCTGAAAACCTCTGAAATGCCCCACTGACGCTTTCATCGTCAGCGCAGTGGAACACTGCCAGCAACTGAAACTCAACGGGTGCTGGACAGGCTGCTGAAACACCTTCAACGACTTGCCCTACTGCCTCTATTGACGCCAGTGCTGCTGGGTTGCAGCCAGGCAGGACAGGTGGTGGGAGCAGGCATACCTGATCTGCCCTTGCCACAGAACTTCCAGCTGCACTTCAACCATCGGGACAGCGGGCGATACCGAAACCCTCTGAACGGACAATGGCGTAACGGCGACAACCTTGAAGAACAGTTGATCCAACAGATCAATGCGGCGCAGGAAGAAGTGCTGATGGCGATTCAGGAACTCACACTTCCTCAGATCGCCAAGGCACTGATTCGAGCCAAGCAGCGAGGGGTCCGCGTTCAGATGGTGTTGGAAAACAACTACAGCAGACCCTGGTCGGAACAGCATCCCAGCGATCTATCAGCTCACAGCAGGCGACGGCACCAGCAATTGCGGCGGCTGGCAGACAGCAATCGCGACGGCAGGCTCACTGCTGAGGAACGGATGGCTGGCGATGCCATTGCCCTGCTGAAACGAGCAGGGATCGCAATAATCGATGACACAGAAGACGGAAGCCAAGGCAGTGGACTGATGCATCACAAGTTTGTTGTGGTGGATCGGTCTCTGGTGATCACTGGGAGTGCCAACTTCACTAGCTCAGGCATGCATGGTGATGCTGGAGCGCCGAGTAGTAGCGGCAATGTGAATCACCTGCTGAGCATCCGAAGCTCCGAACTGGCTGGGTTATTCCGAGCAGAGTTTGAACGGATGTGGGGCGATGGTCCAGGAGGACGTCAGAACAGTCGCTTCGGACGTAGCAAAGACAGCCCAGGCGCAAAAACCGTTCGAGTGAATGGCATACGAGTCGAAGTGCTGTTCGCACCGCACGCAAAACAACTCGCAGGACATGGAGTGGACTTGATCAGTAAACAGCTGGCTGCAGGGAAGCGAAGTATCGATATGGCGCTGTTTGTGTTTTCAGACCAAACACTGACCAATGCCTTGGCGAAGCGAATAGATGCTGGCGTCGGAGTTCGACTGCTGGCAGATCCAGGCTTCGCAAGCCGCTCCTTCTCCGAAGTGCTTGACCTACTCGGCCTGGAAATTCCTGACCATCGTTGCAAAGTTGAAACAGGTAACCACCCTCTGAAAACACCATTGAAAACCGTCGGCACCCCTCGCCTCGCCCGTGGCGACAAGCTCCACCACAAGTTCGCAGTGATCGACAACAAAACAGTGATCACGGGATCATTCAATTGGTCACCTTCAGCAGCACACACCAACGACGAGACCCTGCTGGTGATCCACTCACCCCAACTCGCCCAACACTTCACCCGTGAGATGGATCGCCTATGGGAGACCGCAGAGCTGGGCATCACACAACACATCCAACGCAAACTTGAGCGTCAAAAGCTTCGATGCGGGGATGGGGTGGAGAGAAACTGAGAGGGTCGAGAGGAGGAGAGAGTGGCTTGAGAGCTGGCTTAGTGGGTGGCAAGAAAACGCCTCAATGCCCGTAAATTCGACCCTGAGCAAGGGCAATGACACTCAGTGGATCAACAAACCATTCAGGAACTCTCATCCACTGGACGCCATCAGGAGTGCCTAGAGGCTTGCCAACAGCTTCTCCAGAGTGAACCCGAGGACCCATTGCCCTGGAAGTACGCAGGCAAATCACTTCTCGCACTAGGGCAATTTGAAAAGGCTCAACAGTGCCTAGCCAAAGCTCACCAGCTCGACACGCGCGATCCAGAGACCATCAAAGATATTGGCAACACCTTCTTGGGTCTTGAGAATAAAGATGCTGCTGCTCAATGGTACGAAAAGTCCCTAGGTGTCAACCATAACTATGCTCCCGCTATTAATAATCTTGCCAACCTCAAGAGGCAGGGCGGAAATAACCAGGAGGCTGTTGATCTATTCAAGCGAGCCATTCAGGCAGATCCACAACTCATCCAGGCATACGCGGGCGCAGCAGCAAGCTCCCTGGCACTCGGAGACCTAGACCAAGCGGAATCATTCGCCACACAAGCCATCGAGCTCAACGCGGGTGCTCCAGGCATCAATGAGATTCTGGGCATTATCTTTCAAAACAAAAAGAATTCCCAGAAGGCAGTCGAGAGCTACCAGAAGGAATTAGACATCAATCCAACATCCAACACCTCACTTCTAAATCTAGGCTTGTTGCTCCTACAACAAGGAGAAGCGGCGGCAGCAATTGAACCACTGGCGAGAGCAACAGCGATCAACCCCAGCGAGCAATGCTCGCTTCTACTGGCGCAGGCATATCAAAATATCGGCAAACCGAAAGAAGCAATTTACGAATACAAAAGAATTGATCTCAGCAAAACCCAGAACAAGCTGATTCCATTCAATCTTGGGCTCTGCTTGCTTAACACTGGCAGCAACATTGATGCCATAAAAGCGTTCAAGATCGCCATCAAGCTAGATGAATCATTTCTTCCAGCATGGGGGAATATTGGTACTGCTCTTATGAATGAAGGTAGGCATCAAGAAGCCCTA
>QCUI01000070.1 GCA_003210775.1 Synechococcus sp. AG-679-A04 | reverse complement strand
TGGCTTTGCTCCATGCAACCTGGCCACGATTGACAATGCACGTCTTTACCAACGCGAGCACGACGATGGGGTTCTTGAACTGCTCTGCGTTCAGAAGGTCGGAGCCGAGATGCGTGTGGATCGTCAACCGCAGATTCCCCTTGTCATCGATGGACAACTCACCATGCCTGTCTTCCTGCCGGTGGGGGACGCAGTCTCAGATCAGCGCATACCGAGGGACCGGCTTGAGGACTACCTCAACACCACTCTCTGATCGCTAACGACAGTACGCCGCGATTCCTGTTGTCGGCTGGCAGATCGCCCTCAGAGAGGGACCTTGTTCCAGGCCATCACGCAGTGCTGAAACAACGCGTTTGGCAATCCTGTCCAGGGTTAGCTTGCGTTGTCGTGGGTCGCGCAAGCCCCGCTCCAGAGCCCCCTCAAGCTTGCCAATTTCCAGCATCGACACACCCCTGCGAGGTGCGCCCAACATGCCGCGATAGTCGTAGGGATAAGCCCCGAATTCCTTCGCCAGGGCTTCGTCCATCACGGAAAAACCGAAGGCGACGGCTGGGATGATTCCCGCACCGATGCCATGGGGTGAGTAAGCGTCGTAATGAATTTCCACGACGTAGCCCCCCTCCGACGCATGTTGTTGACCCACGGACCAGTTGGTGCGTGGATCCTGCACATTGCGGATGGTGCGTACACCGGGGTCATAGAAGCTGATGTTCAGACCCTGCTTTTTGCCCTCGGCCACCACGGCCCTGGCGGTGCGCAGGTTCCAATAAAGCTCGTCAGTAATGCCCGATTGCATCGGAGCCGCTCCAGCGACACCGACCGCCCAGCCTGGCGTTCCAGAGCCATACATCCGCTGGGAATCGGCATGACCCGCCAGAACCAGAATCGACAATCCCTGCTTGGGCATGCGGTCACCGACCCAGTTCTTGCCACGGCCCGGCGTCAGAGGAAGCGGCGGAAGCTGTAGCCGCGACCTCTCAGGTCGCACCGGTTTCATGCTGTCAAGCAGCTCCATCAAACCGGCCCCTGATACAGGAGCAGCAAGAAGCAGGATGCCCCCTAGGAGCCAGGCGATGCGACGCATGGGATTCAACATGGTTGACCATGGTGCCTGGATTGGCTCAATCCGTCACCCCCTGATGGTTGCTCCAAGGGCTAGAGCAATTCAACCCACCAATCATCAAGACGAATATTGCTATCCCAAGGGCAGGAACCAACCCGAAGACATGGCTGAACTGACTGCGCTGTTGATGGCATTGATTTGGCCTAGCGCCCTTGTCATCTCAGTACTGGTCATCAGCCGGACCTTGATCGTTGTGGCACGGAGTGGGATCCGCGTAGAGATCTTCACCCGTCAGCCGATTCTGATCGGCACAGGACGCGCACCTCTTCGCGCAGAAGTGGGAAAGGTCAGGATCTGATCCTGTTGATTCACACCGATCACAACCCAGCCCGCACGACTCCAAAAACACGGCGAGGGCGTATCAAACAACACGCATCACAGGCACGCTTGCACTGTTATAACCACAGCAATTAAAGGTGCATTTCTGAAACGCTGCACCAGCAACTGACATGGCGCAGGCCGAAGAAAATCAATCAAGACTGGTCACATCAGTTATCACGCTGAAAAAATCAAGTCAGCACAGGATTATCACTAACGGCAGCGAGAATAGAAGTCTTCAATTAAACGTAGTTGATGGCTTTATTCGACTTTTTTGCGTCAACGGAAACGAAAAAAAAACAACCGAATCCACCCTAGCCTTAATGCACTCTGGAACAGTCAGTTCATTTTCCTGGAACAATCAGCGAAGACTGATGATTGAAGCTTTGGAAGCCTCCAAAGTTGAATTCAACCCAAAAGGTCAACCAATTAATACCAACCATTTCCTGGAAAACTGGATCCTCGACCTCTACGAAATCAAGCAGCCCGCAGACAGCCTGGAACGATTGATCAAACTGTTCTTGTTGATGGCCAAATCAAGCAGTGATCAGGATGACACGCCTGAACAGACCCTGATTTCGGGTCTGTCGCACCGACGCATCGGCGAAATCATCAGCAGTACCAGACCGACGATCAGCAGACACCTTGGCTGGATGCAACGCCAGAAGCTCATCGACGTGGATGTCACAACAAAAACGATGCGACTCAACCTTGTTCAGCTGCAAGCCAAGCAGGATGAGCTCTTCGCTCAACCGCGCCCGCACTTGCAATGACCACCTTTCCACTTCGAACACTTGGACTTTTTACAACCTTTCTTTTTCTGAGGCTGACGCACCGGCACGATCCAATCTGCTGAGAATGCATCTCATTATACAGCGCTGATCAATCGCGACACCGGCGTCCATCGAAAGACTCGACAACGCATGTACATTTGATACACAAGCAGCCTGCTTTCATGCGTTCAGACCCCTCTCAACACGTTCAACTGCAGGTTGGCCCTGCCGGTCGGGCCATGGCGGAATCAATGGACGCAGCATTGCTGGAGGGATTTCAGGCGCACTTCAACATGGAGCGTCAGGCCCATGCGACCTATTTTGGCGCTGCCATCTGGATGGGAGAAAGGGAATTACGGGGATTCTCCAATCACTTCATTGATGAGGCAAAAGGAGAACAAGAGCACGCAGCCAAGGTGGCTGACTACCTGATCACACGGGCACAATCGCCCGAACTGCAGGCCCTCGAAGCTCCTGATCAATCCTGGGAATCGGTACTCGACGTAATGAGCACCGCATTTCTGACCGAACGGGACGTAACGACATCACTCCAACAACTGCTGATGTCAGCAGAACGAGTCTGTGACACACGCAGCACTGTGTTCCTTGAAGCGATGGTCGAGGAACAAATCAAAGCCGAACATGAAGCAGCTCATCTACTCGGACGAACTAAGTTTGCTGACGGCCAGGCTGCCGCTGTATTAGTCATTGACAACGAACTGAGAGAGGGTGTCGCACACCCTGCACAACTTCAGTAATCAGTTCACCGAAGATCGGGTTTTCACAATCGCCCGCCGGGCGACTTCACTGGCGAAATCCAACGCCAAGGGATCCAGAACGGACTCGCGATCCATTCCTGCAATCAGCTTTTGAAGTTGCTTGAGACGCGCTGCTATCTGATCCTGCTCAGAGCGCAATCGCTTGAGAAGTGTCTGATTCAGGCAAAAATTGCACTGTTGATTGATCTGAAGGCTCCGCCTGGAGCAACGCTCTGCCTCACGACAGAGCGTTGCCAAGAGATTGCTGCTCTGGCGGGGGATCACAACCATCAGAGATGCGTGAGGGGTGCGGTGCTGATCATGTCAATCGAGAAGTTCATGGTGAATTCACCACCCGAACAGTTCATCGGATCCACATTTCTCCACTTGGAGACTTGACGGGTCGTCGTGACGCGCGTGGCTCCGATCAGCTCTCCAAGACGGTCATGGGTCAGGCGGAAAGGCAACTGGAAGCAGTCGCTACAGCGCTTGCCAAGACGATTAACCAACAAAGCGAACAGAGCATGAAGCCTTTGCTCAGCCTGTCCGAGGTGACGGATGCGCAAAAGCTGCAACGTCCACTCATTCACCGCATCCATACCAACTTCATCGTCGGATGAAACGCTGCGGGCCAGGCGCAGATCAGTGAGGGCTTCGACGCAGATGCCTTCGCTGCAGAGGCGGTCAGTCCTCAGGCGATCACCAGCCTGAAGGAAGGCCAGAGTCATACCCTCTGTTTCCTCACAGGGGCAGTACACACGGCAGAAGCCTTCGTGCACCTCAAGAATGCTGCCTTGGCCAGCAGAAGCCGGGTCGATCAACACGGTCTGGTGACGAGGCATCGTCATCAATGCCACGGGAGCATCGGGGAGAAACCGGTAAGCCGAGAGAGTCATGGACGGAAAACGTCCTGCTATTGAGAATTGATCTCGACTCTAGAAGCAAAACCAGCCTTCATGCAAGCGATTCTCAGAAGCAGTAGGGGGTTCCTTTGAGCCATTTGCTACCAGAAGGCCGAACAAGACGTGATCTGCGAGTTACAGATGGCACCAGCGAACCGAGCAGATCCCACTGGACAACGGCAAACACGCGATTTGAGCGACCTCAGCAACGCTGCGGGAAACGGTGACTGACGCCGAGCCAGAAGCTCGCGATCGGCCGTAGTACCTCTTCACAAACGAGCCTCACGCGTCTGCAAATCACCATCAGCAGGAGCGCAAACTCACTTGGAACTCGCAGACGTGAGAGCAGCCAGCCTCCTGGGGAGCGATCCATATCAGCACTAGAGCCGTGCACTGGACAGCCGTGCACTAGACAGCCGTGCACCGACTCGCTGCATGGTCAACAACCCCTGCATAAAACCGCCAAAGAAAATCTGGAGCTGGAAAAGACGGCAGACAAGATCAATCAAAGCCATGAAGTCTTGATCACGAAGCCTCCTGGCTTCCATCAAAATGGACGCCAAGAACTGACAACCTCAACACAAAAGAAGGGACAATCAACAAAGAAGGGATTCACACATTTGATACCGGAACAGCAGAGAGGTTCATTTCGCTACGTGCGGATGTTGAGCTTGAATCCAGATGCATTCGTTCGTACAAGTAGACATCCCGCACCGAATCCAGCTCGATGGATCTGCCGGAACAATGCCATCACGGATGCCGCAGAGCACAGGCCGTTGCACTACAGAACTGGTGCATGGGTCAACTTTCTAAGCTCACACTTCAGGGTCGTGAAAATGATGCCCGAGCTCTAACGCAAGAGCACCTGGAGACCTTGATCAAAGTCGATGTCAACCAAATCATGTGGATGCGAATCAAGAAAACCAGTTAGGCTTGCATTTAGAATTGAGCGAAAATAAGCTTTCAAGATCTTGAATTGCTCCTAATCAGTCAACATCCGAACAAGAATTAAGTACATGCCAAAGACTTTTCTGATAGCTTCACTGACCTGAAACAGTGTCAGTCAAAAATGTTGCAACTCAAGGTTGTCTGCACCAGCGAAGTGCAGACAACCTTGAGCAGATCAGAACGAGAAGGTCACACCAGTACCGATGTGATGATTCCAACCCTTGCCACCCTCAGAGCCCCAGTCTTCGGAGCTATAGACAGGTTCCCAGTGAGCGAAGAGCGCAATGGTCCCTGTAATCGGGTATTCCAGCTCAAGCTCTCCGCCCCAGTCGGTGCGAGATGAAAGACCTGAGTAGCTGCCGGGTGAATAAAAACGTGGACCTGCCGAAAGTGTGACGTTTAGCAGGTCAACATTGAAACCAAAACCAGGCCAAAGATCGGTGTAATTACCGATATAGGTGCCATCAGATTCCCAACCGGTGCGATTTTCAACGGAGATGAATACGCCATCGATCACATCTTCCAGGCCATCACCCAGTGCGAAATTTACATCTCCGTCACCAAAGGCATACGTGACATTGACACCTACCTCGTTCTTCAGGCCTTCACCGAATTCCTCACCCTCACCTGTCACGTAGTAGGGCATCCAGGCAACCTGGAAAGCCCACTTTTCATTGGGTTGGTAGCGGGCAGCTAAGTAGCCCCTGACATCAGTCCGCTTGAAGGGTGCACCTGATCCATGTGCATGATCTTCGTGCGCGCCGTGATCATCGTGGTCTTCATGATCAGCATGGTCGTCGTGATCTTCATCACCATGATCATCATGGCCATGATCGCCGTGGGCATCATGATCTTCATCACCATGATCGTCATGGTCACCGTGATCGCCATGGTCATCATGCTCACCAGAGCCATGGGCGTGAACAACTCCGTAGAAGTGTTCAGCCTCTCCATAAACAGCCGAAGGACCGATCGATCCTTCAATGGCAAACACACCGTTGTTGGGCAGCCCCCATTCGAAGACATAACCAAATTGACCATCAATGGCGTAGTGCTCCGGCTTGCCATCGAGGTTGGTTTCCATTCCTCCATGACCCTCAATGGTGATCACTGGAGTGACCCTGAATTCACCTTCGGGCACTTGTTCACCACCACCATGTCCGCCATGGGCATGGACCCCGCGGATTGCAGCATCACCCGCCAGCAACAAGGCAAGGCCAGCAGCGGCATTCAGAAACGAAAGACGAGAAAAGATCATTGGGTCAGAGAATCAAAAAAGTGTTCAGATAATTCAGCGAATTGAGGCCCAACGCTTCTGAAGCTGAGCTGCACCGTTTTCATCACAACGGCCGCCCTGGGCAACAACGAACGTGCAAATGTTGCCTGTTGCTGTTTGAACAAGACTTTTCCCTGGAGCCTGGCCATCTGCAAACAAAGGCTTGCTGGCAAGGGGAACTCCACTGGCCTTACTGATCCGGCGCATCGTCTTGGACGGGGGCAATGCCTCCGGGAAGATCACCTTGGTTCCTGACTTCTTGATCGCCTTGCTGATGGCACTCAGGCTGGAGGGGCGCATGCGGCCGCCGGTTGCATATTCATCAATGACAGGAAGTTCGCGAATGCCGAACCGACGTGCCAAGAAGGAATAGGCGCGGTGTCCTGTAATAAGAATGCGCTGTTCAGCAGGCACTGTCTGAATCTGCTGGCCCGTCCAGGTTCCGAGCGAACTCAGCACTGAATCCATGGCAGCCCTGCGTTGATCAATGGCTGCGTTTTGAGTTCCGTTAAACACAGGTTTGAGCTTGACCGCAACCGCATTGGTCATGGACGCCGCGATAGCAGGGTCATGCCAGAGATGCGGGTCATTCAAGGGATTGCTGGGAACAGCAATTTCACCCACGGAAACCACAGGCCCACCGGCTTTGACACCCTTGAGCGCGGGAGTGAGGTTGTAACCGTTCAGCAGCACAAGCTTGGCCTTGCTGAGATTGCTGCGATCAGCAGGCCTGAGGGCCATGGTGTGCGGGTCTGACCCCGGCGGGATCAAGCAAATCACGCGGGCCTGATCAGCCACCAGCTTCTTGGTGATGTCGCAAAGAACGCCGTCAACTGCAACAACCGTTGGGGCTGAGGATGCAGCAGCTAGCAGGGTTCCTGCTGCTGCCGTGACGAAAGGGAAAGGCAAGATGCGACAAAATATCTGCGAAAATGATAATCATTCCCATTCGTCGTGCAAGTCAGACTGAATTGACTGGTCGCAACTTGGGCAGGCAGAGCAACACCATGCAAACAACGCCAATCAGGGGACCCGGTGGAAGATTGAGCGGAACAGCCAACAGGAAGCCCACAGCACTGAGGCCCAAGCCCACCAGCGCCGACTGAAGCATTGCCGCACGCAGACTTTTCACTCGCCAGAGCCCCGGAAGCACTGGTGCGCACAGCAGGCCAATGACCAGAATCACACCCACAGCTGACATCGCACTCACGATCACCATGGAGGTGACCAGTGCCTGAACCAGCTGCAAACCACGGACCGGCAAGCCCGAAGCCTGGGCACCCTCTGGATCAACACCCAGAAACACAAGCTGTCGGTAGCGGGTCAGAAGCAACAGGGCCATCGCGGCAGCAGCCACAAGAACTCTGTAGAGGTCTGACCAGTCGACGATCAGCAAATCGCCGAACAGAAGCGCTTCCAAATCAAGGCGAATGTTGAGGACAGGAATCAAGAGCACACCGAGACCGAGAAAACCGGCAAGCACCGTGTTGATCACGGCTTCCTGTCCAGCCGGTTGCCCTCGCTGCATGCGCTCAGCCGCCAGTGACCCCAGCAGACCACTGAGCACCCCGCCAATGGCAGGGTCCACGCCGAATGCCACTGCGATGGCAACGCCTGGCAAAACAGCATGGGAAATCAGATTCGCTTGCAAAACGCGCCGTTGCGTCACCAGCAACGTGCCGGTGATGGGGCAGAGCACCCCAATCAGCAATGCCATCAACAACGGAACCAACCAGAGATCGAGTTCACTCATGGAATGACTCCTGCGCAGCAAGATTGCTGCCGAGCATGCTGCGCACCTGCTGCGGAGCGCCATCCGCCACGACACGTCCATCCAGCACAATCACTCGGTCATACAAATCAAGAGCTGAGCCCCAGTCATGGTTGCTGACCAACAAGGTCTGCCCCGCATCAGCCAGTTGACGCATCAGGGCAATCAACTGCCCCCGTGACGGCGGATCAATCGCAGCGCAGGGTTCATCCAACAACAGAACTCGTGACGGCTGCACCAGGGTGCGTGCCAACAACGCCCGTTGCTGCTGTCCTCCCGACAACGCATCCAAGCGACGAGTCGCCAACGATTCCAGACCGACACGCTGCAATGCCGCTTCACGGTCGCAACATCCAAAGGAACTGTTCCCCATCGCTCCAAGAGCTACAAACTCACGCACGGTGATGGGGAAAGACCAGTCGATCCGACCACGCTGTGGCATCAGCACCACCCGATCACGGCAGCTCTGAATCGGCATTCCATCGCAAGCAACCATTCCGGCAGATGGGATCAGCCGGCCCTGCAGCAAATGAAGCAAGGTGGATTTACCAGCGCCGTTGGCGCCGACTAGCGCTGTCAGCGTTCCCGCTTCCAGTGTCAGCGACACATCATCAAGAACAACTCGGTTGCCATAGGCGACGGATAGACCTTGCGCAACGAGGGGTGGCACCCTCATGAACAGTGAGAACGATTCTCAGTCAACCTATCGAGCCGCATGGGAAAAGTCTGTCAATGTGCCTCCTGCCGGCAGCCAACGCGCCAGTACCGCCGGTTGCTCGAGCACCTCAAGGTTGAGAGTGCTGCCGGAAATC
>QCUI01000069.1 GCA_003210775.1 Synechococcus sp. AG-679-A04 | reverse complement strand
CGCCAAGGCGGTCTTGCCATCGGTCGATTCGCGCATTGCCTTCATTGGCAAAATCTCCAATAGTGAGAACCGCTTGCCCAGGTTTGGTGCTGTTTGCCGCACAACGAATGGGGAGCGAATCCGGATGGCCTGTACCGATTGTGCTGAGCTGAAGGGGAGAGGGCCCAGAGCCCCAGCGGGCCATGTAGGAAGTAGGCCCACTAGTGCTCCTGGGCATGTTGATCACAATTTGTTCGAGGCCAAACAAAAACCCCACTTGATTGCGTGGGGTCTCTTGTGTTCAAAGCGTGGGCTCAGGAATCAGCAGCACTCGCAGCTGTTGCAGCACTGATCGCCTCCAGCATGTCCATCAGCGCAAGGCTGTGAGCAGAACACCTTTCCATCTTTTTCGACTGCAGAGTTCGGAGCAATGGTGCAATCACACGGCTCACAAGCGCAGGTTGGGTTTTGATTTCCCATTGGCATCCTCATAACTGTGCCCTGTGTAGGACAGTTTGCGTCAGGGCTCATCCCTCTATGGGGTGCTCTTTCCACTTTCTTCAACTCAATGCAGTGGCTTTCATCCAGTGGCTGAAGATTTGGATGTTTAAAAGGGTTCAGAATGTCTACTGATCGCCTGGGGGCACGATCGCTCGTTTGAGGGATGCCCTCTGCCTCATGATCAAAGAACCTAGCTCCAACATTGATCTGTGAATGCTCGTTCTCGGTCGGCTTGTCGTTGGATCTGCTTTGGGTGGGCTGCTATGTGCTGCGGCGCTTTCAGCAGTGGAGGGTCTGCTTATCCCAGTCCTGGCTGATCAGATCTATCTCCGCTGCGACGTCTCCGGACCGGATCGCACTGTCTGGGAAATTACGCTCGACGAGGAAGCTGGTAAAGCATGGGTCTACAAGCCTGCATTCCGCAGCAGCACGGAATATCCCGCCACGTTCACACCCGAAAAAGTTCGTTTTGGCAGGCAGTTGCCTTATACGGGGTCATACCTTTCCAATGTTTTGGATCGTTCAAGCGGCGCTCTTACCAGTGAAATTACGGGGTTGGGCGCTCCTCCTGTGACTGGAATCTGTGAAATGCAAGCCAACACAACCCCCACGGCTTGAACTGAACCATCCCTCTTCCGGGAGTGTGTGCTGCTGATTTCCGCTTAGCAGAAGCGTTGGTCAATTCGGCAAAGTTTCTGATTGGCATGCCAGGCAGGCCATGTCTCATCAGGCCTTGGACGCTTGTACATCAACTTCAGCGGCCATAACGCCAACGTCAACAGCGTCTGCATGCAGATCATCTCGAGCCATTCAGAAAGGTGAATCAAGACGCTCGAATCACGACTTTCAGATGGTTTGTTGAAGAGTTCGGTCATGCTCAACCTACCGATACTTCAGTCGTAGCTCATCAACCCCTCAAGAGCATCGGAAATTCAACCCAATCGTTTTAACTGAACAGACCCAACACCTGGTCGAGGATCCCTTTACCGGTCAGTGCCTCCACGGTGACTCCGATGGCGATCCCCACCATGGCCATGCGTCCATTCAGGCGTTCGGTGTAGAGATTGACAGGGTCAGCAGTTGTCTGCCTTGGACCTAGAGGTGCATTTGGGGTCAGCAAGAACCACTTGAGTAATTGTTTGGAAAACCTTAAGAGCCTTGTACTGCTTTTGGCTGTGCCAAAAGCTCGTGCGTGTCATTTGTGATTGCTCGCCCGAATCAGCTTGAACACACCATTGGCTGATGGGCACATCATTCGTTTCCTTAAGCTGCTTCGCGCAGGGGTTGGGTTGAAAGATCAGACTCTCTTCATTGATGCTGGTTCAGCCATGTTCAAACTCCAGCCAGGCAGGCGTTCGCTTCTTTGTTTGATCGCGTCGATGGTCTGTGCTGGTGTCAATCCGTGTCTTGCACAGGAGCAGGACCGTCGTATTCAGGATGTAATGCGATGCCAGAGGGTTGAAGAGCGTTTCACATTAGGGCGCGATCTAGGGATGCAAAGTGGCTTTGATATTGGTGGTGGAAGCCAGTTGCCACCTGCTGTTCGTCAGCGTCTGAAGGTGGCGGTAATGAGTGCGATGGACCAAGTATTTAACTGGAATATTGTTGAGCAAGATTACATCAATGTGTATGCCGAGAGCTACAGCGCTGATCAGCTTGACTTCATCCTTCAGCTTTGTAAGGAGCCCCGTTATCAGCAGCTGATGCAGCTTGAAGTTCAGATGATCAAGGACACTCTTGCTGTGGGCGAGAAATATGCTTCGAAAGTTCAGGAGGCTGCATTAAAAGCTGTTCAAGACGTTTTGCAGTAAAGATCTGATGAGCTTTTGAATGAGAGTTATCCCAGCATGATTGTCGTGTTGATCCTTTTGTCCGTGAATTGTGAATGGTTAGGTCTTGCTTGAGTGAATGATTTGATCAAGGCCTGCTCGTTCTTGCAACGCAGGTCTTTGTCGATTTCATGAAGCAGTGCGAAAGCAAAGACCACTACTGCACCGCCTAGAAACATCCAGGTTTGCTTCCAGGAGTGCGTCTCGCTGGATTTTTCAACATGGATCCAGGACTGTGTCGTGCTCTTGTCGTTCATGTCACCATTTTTCCTCGTTAAAACATGGCTCCTGTGCGATGGGATGACATCGAAGGGGCTAGTCGAGACAGCAGCTCCTTCGATGCTCTCGATTTGAAGACCAGCGTTCGCTTTTTAGGTGTTGGTGTGGGACGTTTCGCGTGTGCCCGGGTACACGGGACGGGCTTGCAGAGTCAGTGGTTTTGAAGCTTCGGATTTCTTCTGTTGCGTTGCGTTCTTGTCGATAGACGGCATAGCTCCAAAAGCGGTTCTTTCAGGTGTAACCCAGGTCGACCCTTCTGTGCACACCTCGGTTAATGACCAGCAACGGGCTTGGTTTCTGCTGGTGTCTCGCAAACCGGCTAGGTGTGTTGTGCCGCAATGCTGCGTGCTCTTCACGAGGAGGGCTTTTGCCAGCGCTGACTTGTTGTCCAATCGCATCAAAAAAGGGAGGACTTCGCCTCCCCAATGATTGGAATTGTCTTAGAACATTCAGGCCACTGAAATGCTGTAAGGAGCGGCTGGATAGCTTGTTGGCATCGGATCAATGCTGCCGTTGGCCATTGCTTTTGCGCGTCGGTACATCTGACTATCAGTGGCACCTTGCTTTTCCATCGCGGCAGCGATTGCAGCCCAATTTCGGATTTCGTAGGTCATCAGAACAAACAAAAATTGAATGGAATAGTTATCGCGAAATCTGCGATCGATCTGTGATGGAGATATCCGCACAGCGGCTGCTCGCGAACAGGTCAAGCATTGCCTATGGTCACGCCCGAAAAATGGATACTGTTGCCGCTGCTACGTCAAGACAGTAAGAAATTTTGTAATAATTTCTCCATCTTCTTGCGTTTCCCATGAACGAGCCTGTCGTTTCCTTCTCGTACGACTTGAACGCTCTGCGGCTGGAATACAAAACCACCTGCGATGCGCTGCGGAATTGGCCTGGCGGTGATCCCAGTGAGCAGGACTTTCTCGAATGCAAAAAGCAGGAGATCTTCCGGGCCCTGGCTGAGCAATCTCTGCAGCTCACTGTGTAAGCCGCTCGATGTTGCTTGGTGTTGCATCAGCAAGGCCCGTGCTCCTCGGTGGAAAGACGGCCTAAATCACTCGTTGAACCCCTAGGTCTGCTGTGGTGTTGAAGACCGTTGTTTTGCTACGCCTTTTGGGCTGTTCGGTTCGCCCAACTGTTGCTGCTGCAACATGGTCTGAGATGTTGTTGTTTAGTGCATCGTTATTTCATTGCTCTGACTGCTTGTTGTCTTTTGAGTTCTCCGGTGATGGCCATACCAGCCATGGATGATTTGGAGCTCAGATTGCAGGGTGAAGCCAAGGGATGGCTTGACGCCACCTGCACCTACTACGGATTGGGTTGGCTCACTCCCGATCAGGGAAGGAAGGCCTTGAAGCGCCTGATGCTGCTGCTCACGGCGCACTATCTCGATCCAGAAGAAACAGAACGGGCAAAATCCGCGGCACTATCGAGAGATCCGCAATGCAAAACCATCTGGCCGGAGTCATCTCAATGACGCCTGCTCAGGCTCAGTCCAGCTTCACGCCCATCTGGATGGAGATGGTGTTGTTGACCTTTGGACTGCGCAGTTCGTTGTAGATCGTTTGGCCGTTTAGAGATGTGAATAGGCGCTGATTATTCATCGGGAAGACCTTCAACGCGATCGAAAAGATGTTGTTGGTTGAGATTCCGTTGACGTAAGCCCCGGTATAGGTATTGGTCAGCGTGAGACTGGCTGCAGAGCTGGGCTTCCATTCCAGTTCAGCTCTCCCTGTTGTTGCTGCGAAGGTCTGTCCGCAGACTGGATCTGTGTTGCATCCATTCCCTCCCCAGATTTGCTCGATGGAGGGACCGAGGGACACAGTGAGCCGTGTTTTTGAAGTTTTGATCAGGTCGTACCCGAGGCCAATGGAGCTTTCAAACGCGTCGGTACCGCTGAAGTTCAGTGCGTCGTAATTGAAGTGCGCACCTGCATAGGCGTGCAGCCGACCGTTCAAGCTGCGGATGTAGCGCAGTTCAGCATCGCCTTCGTTGGTGTCTGTTGAGTTGCTGCTCTCTCCCTGGTCACGTGAGACCTCGTACTGGGCGCTCACTTTCAGCGAGACTTTGTCGGGGTCTGAGGTGTAGCTGGTCTCGAGCTGTGCGGTCCCCCCGACATCGAGATCGTTGTCGGTGTTGGACCCTGTGACTCCGCCGGAGAGACTCAGCTTCCATGGCTTCGGCTTGGGTTCGGGCATCAGTGCCGTTTTCGGGATGCTCAGCCGTCCCAGCACCGGGTGCTGCAGCACCGTTGTGGTGTCTGTGCTTTCGGATGGGATGAGTTCTCCGTGCAGTGTGTCGCCGTTGCTCAGTTTGAGGGTGACCTGCTCAGCGAGCGTTGCTTTGGTCCCCAACAGGACAAGCCCCGCGGCAATGACCGGGATTCGCCACAACACAATCCTTCTGTCGATAGAGGGCAGATTTTTTCATAGAACCCTGCAGCTGTTATTCAGGATTGGACCACCGGCACATCGCTGAGTCGTGTGGTGGCTGCCCTGCCCAGGCGCTCCCGTCGCATGGACCAGCCGGAATGCAGGCCGCAGGCGGCCCACTGCACGGTGCCGCGCCCATAACGGCGGTTGAGCCCATCGATGGTGTTCATCAGCGTGTCTTGCCGTTGCAGGTGTTCTGCACTGCACGGCACCAGCAGGTGGTGCTGCAGTTGCTCCGTGTCCTGCAGATGCTCCATCAATACACCGGCCTTGGCGAGCTGACGGTGGGGCTGGAAGATCCGTTCCACCAGTGGCAGCGCTGCGTTCAGCAGCGTCTGGGTGTCGTTGCTGGCGAGGTCTAGATGGGTGCTGGCGCTGCGGCTGTAGAAGGCGGGTACGAACGGACTGGTGCGGGTATACACGCTCAGGTAGGCAGCGCGTTGCTGCTGGTTGCGCAGTTTTTCCGCGGCGCGCACCACGTAGGTCGCTACGGCTTCTCGCAGCTCCGCCAGGGACGTGATCGGTCGACTGAAGCTTCTGCTGACACAGGTTTCCTGTTTCGGGGATGGGGCCAGGTCGAGGGGAAGACAGGCATGACCCTGGAGTTCCCTCTGCAGACGCAGGCCGACCACACCCGCTTTGGCCCGCAGGGGGCCGCTGGCCATGTCTCGCAGTTCGCGGGCGTTGCGCACACCATGCAGTCGGCACCACTCAGCCAGTTTGCGACCGATCCCCCACACGTCTTCGATGGCGATCGTTTCCAGCCAGCGGTCCCGATGGTTGCAGTGCCCGAGGTCGAATAGACCCGCATGGCTGGCCTCCACCTTGGCCAGACGGTTCGCCAGCTTCGCCTGGCCTTTGCTGGCTCCTAGGCCGATGGCGATTGGCAGTCCCAGATTGCGACGGATCAGGGCTCGCAACTGCCGTCCCCAGGGCAGCAGACCTGCCGCTGCTGGACGACTGATGCGAGCGAAGGCTTCATCGATGGAATACACCTCCAGCTCCTCCACCTGACTCTCCAGAAGGCTCATCAGTCGCTGGCTCATGTCGGCGTAAAGGGCGTAGTTGGAACTGCGCACCACCACTCCGCACCGTTCCAGTGTCTGCTTGGCCTTGAAATATGGAGTGCCCATGGCAATGCCGAGTGCACGGGCTTCGGCGCTGCGGGCCACGATGCAGCCGTCGTTGTTGGAGAGCACCACCACGGGGCGGCCGACCAGGGCTGGATCGAGGCTCTGTTCGCAGGAGGCATAGAAGTTGTTGGCGTCGATGAGGGCGGTGACCTGAGCCATGGCGTTCAGAGGGGGTGAATCACATGGATGGCAACTCCCCAGATCTGCACGTCGTCGCAGGACTGCAGATCGAGAGCTGGGTAGCTGGGATTGGCCGCTTCCAGGCGCAGCCGGCCGTGATGGCGCATCAGCCGTTTGAGGGTGAACCCGCCGTCGAGAACGGCCACCACCACTCGTCCGGGGCGGGGGTCAAGGCTGCGGTCTACGACCAGAAGGTCGCCGTCATGAATGCCGGCACCGGTCATCGAGTCGCCGCTAACACGTAGAAAAAAGGTGCTGGTGGGGTGACGGATCAGTTGGTCGTTGAGGTCGATCCCCACGTCCACATAATCCTCCGCCGGAGAAGGGAAGCCTGCTGCCACCCGCTCTCCAGCCAGTGGCAGCAGGCTTGACTTTCGCTGGGGGCTCAGGGGTTGCGGTGGCTGGATAAAGGAACGGTCGATCTCCACGGCAACGGGTTCAACAGACCGACATGCATAGGATAGTACGGATGTTCTGTGTCAATGGCTGGCCATGCCCGGCGTTCAGGTTTGGGCGATGAGATCCGCGAGGGCTGAGGCGATCGCAGACTGGGACTGGCTGTCGAAATGGATGCCATCCAGGGATGAGGGGCTGGCCACCTTCTGGACATCGAACGCGAACACCTCAAGCTCCCTGGCCAGCTGGAGGTAGCGACTGGCCACAGCTTGAGATTTCCTGTCGGCCCCTTCGTAACCCCAGGCCCGCGACTGCGGTGTGCTGACCATCAGCGGCGGTGTCATCAGAACGATGCCTGGGGTTTGGTCGGGCCGCTCGCGCGGGCCGCAGTTGAGGGCACTGCGGATGTCTTGAATCAGGATGCAGGCGCCATCTGCGATCTGCTCGGCGGACAGGTTGAGATAGTCCTTGCAGTCGTTACAGCCCAGCGCCAGGATCACCATGTCGATGGGTTTGTGACTGTGCAAAGACGTCATCAGGCCTGAGCGGCCGCTGCAGCTGTATTGCGCGCCATATTTGGCTGCACCAATGGGATCGTCGAGCAGCCAGGTGCGGGAATTGAGACCGTCCTCAATCGTGCGCCAGGCTTGGCTGTTCGCACGCTGGTTAAGCTGCTGCTCCAACTGATTCGGCCAGCGTGTGTCGTGGGGCAGCCGCCCACCACCGTCGGGGTTGAATCCCCAGGTGTTGGAGTCTCCGAAGCAGAGGACGGTCCTCGGTTCCTGAGCTGGTGTTGTCATCGATGGCAGGCTGTCTGCGTAAATCCAGTTCAGCCATGATCCGGATTCGGCGCCACTGCGGCCTTGACCGAAGAGGATGCGCTCACTGACGTTGTCGTGATGGCTGCTGCTCCCTATCTCGTTGCCCTCGCCCTGATCGAGCAGGAGGGGAAGAGAGCGTTGCCGCTGACCGGCCGTTCCCTGAGTGCAGAAGCCGCCGAGGCGGAGCAGCCCACACCGGTGGCCCATTCCCTGGCTCTGGAGTTGCTACTGCGGCTGTGGCAGCGCAGTGACAACGGCCCCTTGAAGCGCGCGTGTGGCGTGGACAGCCTGTTGCTGGTGGAGTTGCCGATGGAGCGTCTGCCTGAGGACCTCCCACGGCTCAAGGCCGACTGGCTCAACAGTGGCGACACCAAGGCGTTTCAGGCGGGTCTGCAAGCCATCTGCGGGCGTGCATGGACGATGAGTATCGCCAAGTTCGAGCCTGTGGCGCTCAGCGCCTGGACGGCCTGATCCGTGATGATGTCGCGCTCCTCTGAAGGCTCACCAGTGCCATCGCAGCGACAAGAACCGCATCGGCTCAGGGCGCTGGCAGGGGCATGCGGACTGGGCATCGGCCTGGGACTGATCCGATCCGATTTCGGTGTGATCGGCCGAGAGATGGTGGTGCAGGAATGGATGTCTCAGTCCGATCTCGGTGAACTCGCTGCACTCAACATGGTGGGTTACCTGTTGGGCTGTGTGCATCAGGCGCAATTGAAGGGCAAGGCCCAGTTGCTGCGCAGCCTGAGGCTGGCATTGGTGGTCGGAGTGCTTTGCCTCTGGTTGGGGGCTGTGCAGAGTGGTCAGCTCGGTGAGGGTGGTCTGAGGGTGTTGGCCGGCTGGGGTGCTGGACATCTGATGAGTGGTCTGCCTGGTCTGGCTCTCGCGGGCGTTCCCGCTCGTCATCAACGCCAGGGGGTCGCCACGGTGATGGGAGGTGGGGCGCTGGTGGCGCTGCTGGGAGCCAGTGCGGTGGCCTGGTTGGCTCCGAGTTCGGCTGCGGGCGCTTGGTTAGTGCTGGCTTGCTTCGCCACGGTGCTGTCACTCCCCACGCTGTGGCTGATCGACCGGGGGCACCGCCATTTGCGTGCCAATGAACAGGGAGGAGAAGAACAGCAGGTGGCGATTGCTGACAGCGGTGTGCAATCCATTCGCTGGTTTCCGTTGATTGCTCTCACATGCGCGTTTGCTCTCACGGGAGCGGCCCAGGTGCCAATGGCGCTGTATGAGCCGATCGTGGCCTCGATCCGTATTGGAATGGATG
>QCUI01000068.1 GCA_003210775.1 Synechococcus sp. AG-679-A04 | reverse complement strand
GGGGGCGTAGTCGGAGACACCGGCAACGTTGACTTCAGTCGCACCAGCAGCCATAGGAGCCAACAGGCCCAAAGCAGCAGGAGCAACAAGCAGTTGCTTGAACAGTTTCATTGATCCTCACACCAATAAAAGAGGAAGAGGCAATTGCCTCGCACGTATTAAAACCTACAGACAGCGTCTCGGCTACCTGAAAAGCAATCGGAACTTCAACAGAAGGACTGCCGAGACCCGGAAAAACCTCACAAAGAAGAAAAAAGCCTCACCTCGCCCCAGCGATCAGCACGTCCAAAAGCAGTTGTTCTCAAGGTTCGATCGAGGCTGTCAAGACATGGCAGCGGCGCAGAAGGGAAACCATCCAGCGCTGAAACCCCTTGACCTCACTACATCAAGCTCAAACGAACGACCCCGAAGCTGCTCAAGAGCCCGGCGCGTCCAGCGACACACCAAACAACTGCAAACTGGCTTGAGCTACAGAACACGAACGCAGGCAGCGCGATGAAATTGCCAAAGCACAAACCGACCACTCCGGTGACGGATGCAACCATCACTCGTAAAAACGAGTCGCCCATCGCAATTGGCAAAGGAAGTCATCGACCCCACTGCGCCGATAACAAGCGCAATGACCAATTGATGACAGCCCAAACAAGCCTTCAGATTCATTGATCACTCTGCAGTGCATCAGAACTGCGCCCAATCAATCAAAACCATCCATACATTATTCGGAGCAAGGGATAAATCATGGACGTAGCGCACGAGCTCCATCGACAGCAACTCATCAAGGCTTACAACAATGCGGTCAAACGAAACGATTGGCGGGCGGCTCGAAATTATCGCGATGAGCTCAATATTCTGATCGCCAAAAGAGTCGCACTTTCGTAATCGCAAAATCTATTGTGTTTTGAACTTTTATTCCTAGACCTCCTGCACTGCAACGGCCTTGGTTAATTCATTAGTTGTCCACGCAGCGCTCAAAATACTTAAATCTAAATCTTACCCCTAACGCCATCAAAGAGGATAATCCTTCAATGATTTATACTTGACTGCCACAATCAACTAACAGGCAAATATTGGCAACCAAGTCAATAAGCAAACTCGCAAAGGCAATATATTTTCAAGTTGCTCGTGTTTCTCTTGAAATCGATCGAACGTCTTCAAATGGATTTGTAGCCAACTATTCACAATCTGTGGATTGAATCAACAGCACTGGCGAACTGGTACTGGAGCAACGACTCATAGAATTTGACCACCAAGCCAAGAGAGAGCGTGCCGGGAACCCCTGGAGATGACCGTCAACTGAGATCCGGCGGAAGTCTCAGAGGTCACGTGAAGGTCCCTGGAGATAAATCGATCTCTCACAGGGCCTTGCTCTTTGGGGCTATTGCCGAAGGCAAAACCACGATTGAAGGACTGCTTCCGGCAGAGGATCCGGTCAGCACGGCTGCCTGCCTGAGATTGATGGGAGCTGAGATCAGTTCTGTTTCCGAAGGGGAGATCATCACCGTTCACGGTGTTGGCCTTGACGGCCTGCAAGAGCCCAAAGAAGTCCTCGACTGCGGAAATTCAGGCACAACCATGCGCCTGATGCTCGGATTACTGGCTGGACGGGATGGCCGACATTTTGTGCTGAGCGGGGATGATTCACTCAAGCGGAGACCCATGCAGAGAGTTGGGCAACCGCTCTCAATGATGGGTGCAGAGGTTCGTGGCCGCGATCAGGGCAACTTCGCCCCCCTTGCTGTTCAGGGACGGAAACTGCGTGGTGCCGTTGTCGGCACACCCGTCGCCAGTGCACAGGTGAAATCCGCCCTGCTGCTTGCTGCATTAACTGCGGATGGAACCAGCACGGTGATCGAACCTGCCCACTCTCGTGATCACAGTGAACGAATGCTGAAGGCCTTTGGCGCCGATCTGGATGTGGGCGGCGAAATGGGTCGCCACATCACCGTTCGCCCTGGTGCTCCACTGCAGGCTCAGCATGTGGTGGTTCCAGGTGACATCAGCTCAGCGGCGTTTTGGCTCATCGCCGGCTCCCTGGTGCCCGGAGCTGATCTGACCGTTGAAAATGTGGGCCTGAATCCAACCCGTACCGGAGTGCTGGAGGTTCTGGAGCAGATGGGAGCCCGGATCGAAGTGCTCAATCAGCGTGATGTGGCAGGAGAACCAGTAGGGGACCTGCGTGTCAAGCACGGATCACTGCAACCCTTCAGGTTTGGAGAAGAGACCATGCCACGTCTGGTCGATGAAGTCCCGATCCTTAGCGTGGCGGCATGCTTCTGCGATGGCGAAAGCCGAATCACCGGGGCCGCTGAACTGAGGGTGAAGGAAACAGACCGATTGGCGGTGATGGCGCGCCAGCTCAAGGCCATGGGCGCGGACATCGAGGAGCATCCAGACGGGCTCACCATCCGTGGAGGTCGGCCGCTGAAAGGTGCACAACTTGACAGCGAAACTGACCATCGCGTCGCCATGAGCCTCGCAGTGGCGGCCCTGATGGCCAAGGGCGATTCAACACTGGCGCGCAGTGAGGCTGCAGCCGTCAGTTACCCCACCTTCTGGACCGATCTCGAACGACTGCAGCGTTGAAACATCCGCTTGGTCAACTCAGGCCGCTCGATACGGCTGACGGAAGCCTGAGTCTTCACAGCGAACAGTTTGATGAAGCGTTTCACAGTTCCGCAGGGGCCCTGCAGGAATCACAAGCGAAATTTGTCCTACCCGCCGAGCTGGGAAGGTTCAGGCAAGCCAGCGAACTGAAGCTGCTCGATGTCTGCTTTGGGCTTGGATACAACAGTGCGTCCGTGATGCATGCACTGCCACAAACCACCCCACCCAGGATTGTGTGGTGGGGGCTGGAAGTTGATCCACGGCCACTCAAATGGGCACTGGGTCAGCAACCATTTTGTGACCTCTGGCCCGGTGTCGTCCTGCAACGGTTTGAACAGCTCCACAGGAGCGGAAGCTGGTCTGACGGCGGGGGACAGGGAACAATGCTTTGGGGCGATGCACGCCAAAACCTGAAGGCCTTACCAAGCAGTTACCAGCCAGACCTGATCCTCATGGATGCCTTTTCCCCAGGGCACTGCCCACAGCTCTGGAGCGAGGAATTCCTCGGAGCTCTGGCCAGCCGCCTGGCACCGGGAGGACGTCTACTCACCTACTGCAGAGCCGCTGCGGTGAGAAGCAGCCTGCGGCGCGCAGGGCTGACACTTCGCTCACTGCTTCCAGCAACCCGCCATCGGATCGAATGGAGCTCCGGAACCCTGGCAGTGAAACCACACACCACAGACCCATTGGCGATGGAGGGACCGGGCTGGACCGTACTGAGTGAGATGGAAGAAGAGCACCTCAATACAAGAGCATCAGTGCCCTATCGAGATCCTGAGAGTGTTGACGAGGCCGGAATGATTCACCAGAGGCGAGAGCGCGAGCAGCAGTCCTGTGGCCTGGAGAGCACCAGCGCCTGGCAGCGACGCTGGTTGATGAACAAAAACCCGCAGCATGATTCAAATGTCACCTGAATAGGTCTCTAAACCGCAGTGACAAGTCTCATTCTCAAGGATGCAGCGACATCAAAAAACCAGTGTGCAAGCTGAATTAAAATGATCTGAACAAACTATTTTCGCTACTCACATCAGTTCCGCCCGTATGAAATACGAGGCCAACGGGGGGATGTTGATGGTCTTTTCTGTTAATTCATGGTGGGGAGTTCAAGACATCGTCGATTTCGGGCCCATGAAGGTCCAGGCTGAATGAAGTGATGTGCATTTCTGCCATGACTTTCACCCTGTCCGGCTTCGACGCCTGGACATTTCAGATCGTCTTTTACGGCAGTCTTCTGGTTCTTGAAGCCCTGCATGACGATGAGCGCCTCAGCACAGTGCTCCAACCGATGGACTGCACCCGTCAACGGGCCCATGCCTTAATCCGTCAACCAAGTTGCACCTTGGTCGGCCGTTGAAGAGATCACTGACCTTTCTGCTGAGCTGAACTCAGCGGATCCCGGTAGATTCCGCCCGATCCGCATTGCTGTTCATGCTCGCCGTCGCTGTTCTGGCCGCAGGCAAAGGCACCCGCATGAAGAGTGCATTGCCGAAGGTGTTGCAGCCCCTTGCAGGCGCCACTTTGGTGGAACGAGTCCTTGCCAGCGCCGGCAATCTGCATCCTGAGCGCCGCATCCTGATCGTTGGCCATCAGGCCGGTCGTGTTGAAGAGCAGCTGAGCCCGATCGGCGGGCTCGAGTTTGTCCTGCAGGATCCTCAGAACGGCACGGGTCATGCAGTGCAACAGCTGCTGACGCCATTGCAGAATTTTGAGGGAGAGCTGCTGGTTTTAAACGGCGATGTTCCACTGCTGCGTGCGGAAACCATCGATCAGTTGGTGGCCAAACACCGGAGCAGTGGTGCCGATGTGACGCTACTGACGGCACGACTGGAGGATCCCACTGGCTATGGCCGTGTTTTCGCGACTGCGGATGGCATGGTCAGCGCGATCGTCGAGCATCGGGACTGCAGTGAGGAACAACGCTGCAACAACCTCACCAATGCGGGCATCTACTGCTTCAACTGGCGCAAGCTCGCAGCAGTGCTGCCGACGCTGAGCACTGACAACGATCAAGGCGAGTTGTACCTCACCGACACCGTTGGCATGCTCGATCGGGCCATGCACCTGGAAGTACCTGATTCCGATGAAGTCAACGGCATCAACAACCGCCGCCAGTTAGCTCAGTGCGAAGCCCTGTTGCAGCAGCGTCTAAAGGAGCACTTGATGGACGAGGGGGTCACCTTTGTTGATCCGAACAGCTGCAGCCTGAGTGAAACCTGCCAGTTCGGTCGCGATGTGGTGATCGAAGCTCAAACGCACCTACGAGGCGCATGCCAGATCGGCGACAACTGCCGACTGGGGCCCGGCAGCCTTCTGGAGGATGCGGTTCTTGGCGAGGGAGTCACCGTGCTGCACTCGGTGATCACCAAGGCTGCGGTGGGAAGCAACACTGCAGTTGGACCGTTCGCCCACCTGCGACCCGCTTCTGCAATCGGTGATGACTGCAAGATCGGCAATTTCGTTGAGGTGAAGAAAAGCACCATTGGCAGCGGTAGCAAGGTGAATCACCTCAGCTACATCGGCGATGCCGAGCTGGGAACCAATGTGAATGTTGGCGCTGGAACAATCACTGCCAACTACGACGGAGTGAGCAAACACCGCACCGTGATCGGTGACGACAGCAAAACAGGTGCCAATTCAGTGCTGGTTGCACCGATCACCCTGGGCACGAGTGTCACGGTGGCAGCAGGCTCAACACTCACCAAGAACGTTGCTGATGGTGCTCTGGCAATTGGACGCGCCAAACAAATGATCAAAGAGAACTGGTCTGCAGCAAAGCCATAGAGCAAAGCTTTATCCAGAAACTTGTGCTCAGAGTGCTTTCGCATCAAAAGCGCTAACGGCGATGCGATACCAATCTGTCGTGAGACAAATTCAGCACGTATGGGATCTGTCGGCCTCAATCATCAGCTGACGCAGAACGCTGGATCAACTATCACCAAGGGTGTCGTTGATGGCGCGCTTGCCATCAGTCGAGACCTACAAATCGTCAGACAAGGCGTATGGATGCATGCATGCATGCATCCATACGCCATCCAGTTCCTGACGCCCGACCTCTCCGCTGAGCCTCGATGCCGTCGAAGATTGTTCTCAATGCCGACCTGAACGTCTGTTCGGCACTCAGGTCCTGGGTCGATAACAACAATGAGCTGCTCAGAGGTTTCGATCTGCTGGTTGCCGAGGATGTGCTGAGCTGCATGACCAGCGGCGGAAGCCTCGACAATCTTGCTGTCAGCTCATCGCGTGCCATTGCGGAAGGGGGTGATATCGAACTGGCCGCGACGATCCTGCACGGGGATGTCAGCGGCCTGATCCATTTTCCATCCCCCAGCGGTCAACGGGCCGGGGATGTGCTTTCGGAACCCCTCCTACGCGCAGCACTGCTCAACAACCTGCCGATTGCACTCAATCCGGCAACCGCGTCGGCACTCATCCGCGGCATCAAGGTAAGTCGCAGAGGGTTTCTGATCTTCAACCCAATCGCCGGACAGGGCGATCCCAATGCCGAACTCGCCGAGATCCGCAACTACCTCGAGCCGCAGATCATGCTTGAGGTGTGGATGACCAAACCCGGTCTGGATCCGGGAGTGCAAGCACAAGAACTGATCAAGGAGATCAACGCCTTCGATCAAGAGGGGCAGGGTAAATCGCTGATCATCGCCTCCGGTGGTGACGGCACTGTCGGTGCCGTGGCCAGTGCACTGCGAGGCACTGACATTCCTCTGGGCATCATTCCCCGCGGCACGGCCAACGCCTTCTCCGTCGCGCTGGGAATTCCAACGTCCGTGAAGGCTGCCTGCACCAATCTGATCCTCGGCAACACGCGCCTGGTGGATGTGGCGCTCTGCAATGACAAGCCGATGATCCTGCTGGCAGGACTTGGCTTTGAAGCCGGCATGGTGAACAAAGCCAGCCGTGAACTGAAAAACATGCTGGGGCCGATGGCTTACATCTTCTCGGGAGCCCGGCAGTTAGTGGAACAGCAACCCTTCAGTGCAAAATTGCTGATCAACGGCGAAGCAACGGAAGTGCAGGCCAGCGCCATCACCGTGGCCAACGCCGCTCCGGCCACATCCGTGATGGCGCAGGGGTTCGGACAGGTGATCCCCGATGACGGCCAGCTGGAGGTGATCATCGCTTCACCACGGGGGCGGATGGGTGGATTTTCGGTGTTATCCAGCCTGACGAAATCAGCAGTGCTCAAGAACAGCGCCAACAATGCCGATATCTTTTGCGTACGCACGCATGAACTCAGCGTGACGCTTCCAACACCTCAGACCATGGTGATTGATGGTGAAATTGAGGAAACCGACCACATGACGGTGTCGGTCATTCCTGATGCGCTGAAGGTCATCGCACCGATTCGTCTCAGCCCTTGAATCTCGCAAGCGACCCGCCGATCGAGCGCAAAATCATGCGCATGGCGGATCGTGTCCGCTGGCAACATCAGGCGGTCCGCGCCAAGAACATCGACCAGACACGTCTGGTCATCGAGCAACCTGAGCGAGACAGCGCGAAAGACGCCGCCTTTCATTTCCTAGTTCTTGGCGACAGTGGTACCGGTCGCCATCGACGTCACAGCCCTCCTCGTCACATCGCTGAACGTCTACTGCCTCACAAAGACAAGGCAGCGTTTCTGCTGCACACAGGCGATGTGGTGTATCTGGTGGGTGCCGCGGCCCAGTACCGCAATAACTTCATTCGCCCTTACCGGGAATGGCTCACTGGTGGAGAAAACTGGGAAGACATCAGTCCACAGAAACTGCTGTTCAACCAGCCATTCCTGCCGGTTCTCGGCAATCATGACTACTACGATCTGGCCCCGATCATGTCGGCGGTCGCCGGATTGACCCTGCCGCTGCGTCGTCATCTGCAGTGGTTTCATGACGTGGATACCGGTTGGCTCGGCTCCGATCAGGGAGGCTGCTTTGCCCATGCCTTCATGGACGTGTTGTCAGATGTACATAGCAACCAGCTTGATGAGTATCTGGACCGCCATTACCGAGCCGAATGGGATGGTTATCGCTGCCTGCAATACCGACCCAACATTCACTCCAGGATTCCGAACCGCTACTACCGATTTCGCCATGCCGGTGTGGATGTCTTTGCGCTTGACTCCAACACCCTGATTGCGCCAGTGGGCAGTCAGGACGACCGCGCCCAGCTCAGACAACAGTTGAAATCGCTAGATGAAGAACAGACTCGCTGTCTGACAGCGCTGTCGATGAAAGCGCGCGATGAACATCAACGCGATGGCTTGATGGATGACCTCGAGACCCTGCAGGAGGAACGACTTGATCTGCAACGGAGGCTTCAGAACCACACCGCTGTAGATGGCGAACAGCTGAACTGGCTACGCGATGGGCTGATTGCATCGCATCGAGACTCCAGAGCACGTGGCCGGATTTTGACCCTGCATCACCCTCCCTACGTCACGGAGAGGACCAAATGGTGTCAAGCCGACACGCTGGCCATCCGACAACGACTCCGGAATGTTCTCGATGATGTCAACTCAGCTCTCGGCAGTCAAAGCCGCAATCAGCGCGCCGTCGATCTCGTGCTCAGTGGCCATGCACACTGTCTCGAGGTTTTACGCACACACGACACAGGCCATGGCGATTCTTTCACCAACTGGGTGATCTGCGGAGGCAGCGGCTACAGCCTTCGAGACCAGCGTGGACAGGGGCCGAACTTGATCGAATCGCGGAACAACGGGGAGAAGCGACTGATTGCGAGCAGTGACCTTTATGTGGGCAGAAGCTGGGCAGATTGCAACGGCGGAAAGGCCTACAGCGCCCTGCGCGTTGATATCGACGAGGGAAGCCCTCTGCGGATTCGACTCACTCCCCTGATCTCCAATCGTGAGGAAAACGGCTGGAATGAGGTCACGATGGATCCGATCGAACTACCACAACCTGATCAACTCAGAGAAACGATCTCATCAGCCGATTGAAGGGATGGAAACAGTTCTGCCAGGCAAGATCAACCCGTGAAACTGATGCGAATCCCCTGATTATCTTCAGGTGATGAAGATGGCCTGACGCCGAACATGCGAGACGTTGGGTGAATCCATCACTGGATCCATGAACGATCACAAGCGCTACACGGTGCGTTATCGCGACGCCAGCAGCCAACGGATCGAATCCTGCTACTACGCCGATGATGCCTTTGAAGCCAGAGTGCTGGCCATGGAGGAAGTGCCTTACATCAGAGACCATCCCCATGCCATTGATCTAATTCGCTGCGAAACCCCCCAATCAGGGGTGATGGCGGCCTGAATGCAGGTCTTCAGGGGTCCCTCAGCAAAGGGATCAGACGCTCAAGGGCCACTCCGCGGCTGGCCTTGAGTAATAACGTGTCGCCTGGCTGCAGCCAGCAATTGAGAGCTTCCGCAGCCAGTTCGGGCGACTCCACCAGGGCAAAGCGGCCCAGAGGCGACGCCGCTCGCTTCATGGCAGCGGCCTCTTCACCGGACGCCACAGCCACCAGACCATCCAATCCGAGCTGGATGGCTCTAGAGACA
>QCUI01000067.1 GCA_003210775.1 Synechococcus sp. AG-679-A04 | reverse complement strand
TGCCGATCTGCACTCCGAGATGCGCGCCCACAGGCGGGTCGAGCCCAAGGACGATTCACTGCTTCCATTCCCGTCACCGGGTGGAATCGAGATTTACACCGGCGAAGGCAAAGGGAAATCCACCAGCGCCCTTGGCAAGGGCCTCCAGGCCATCGGTCGAGGCATCAGTCAGGACAAGAGCCACCGGGTGCTGATCCTGCAGTGGCTCAAGGGAGGCAACGGCTACACCGAAGATGCTGCGATCGCAGCTCTGCGTGAGAGCTATCCGCACCTGGTGGACCACCTGCGTTCCGGACGAGACGCGATCGTCTGGCGTGGTCAACAGGAGCCGATCGACTATGTCGAGGCCGAACGTGCTTGGGAAATTGCCAGAGCTGCAATCGCCAGCGGCCTTTACAAGACGGTGATCCTGGACGAACTCAATCCCACCGTTGATTTGGAACTACTACCAGTCGAGCCCATCGTGCAGGCACTGGTGCGCAAGCCATCCGAAACTGAAGTGATCATCACAGGCCGCTGCAAACACCCACCGGCCTACTTCGATCTGGCAAGTGTCCATTCGGAGATGGTCTGCCACAAGCATTACGCCGAACAAGGTATTGATCTCAAGCGTGGAGTTGATTACTGATGTCCTGAACAGGACATCAGTAACGGGGAACTTCAGGATCAACCTCCTGCGACCAGGCATCGATCCCTCCCGCCACGTTGGTGGCGTCGATTCCATGCTCGGACAAAAGCTCGACCGCACGCGCCGAACGTCCTCCCAGCTTGCAGTGCACGTAGATCGGACGTTGACCAGCAAGACCGCGTATCTCGTCGATCCCCTCTCCGTTCTCGATGTTTGCAAGCGGGACTAGTTGCGATCGGGGGATCATGGCCACCTCTGCTTCCGAGGGATTGCGCACATCAATCAGCACGAGCTCTTCACCCTCTTCAAATAATGCGCTGAGCTCCGTCACAGAAATGCTTCTCACGCTTGACGCTCCCTCAAGACGGCCAGAGTGGTCGACGCTACAGAACGCCTCGTAATCGATCAGGGCCGTGATTGGAGGGCGATGGGGTCGACGCTGCAGACGGAGCTCGCGGAAACGCATGGTCAGGCCGTCCACTAGCAGCAGCCTCCCATCCAGAGATTCACCGATTCCTGCCAGCAACTTGATGGTTTCGGTGGCCTGGAGCAGCCCGATCAATCCCGGCATCACCCCAACCACGCCTCCATCGGCACAGGAGGGAACAAGGCCCGGAGGCGGTGGCTCCGGAACCAGATCGCGGTAATCCGGTGAATGAGGGCCTTGGTTGAAGACACTGACCTGCCCTTCGAAACGCTGAACGGAGCCATACACCCATGGCTTGTTGAGCAAGGCGCAGACATCGTTGATCAGATAGCGAGTGGGGAAGTTATCGGACCCATCCACCACCAGGTCATGGCTCTTGATCAGCTCGATGGCATTCGTGGTTGTGAGTCGACAAGCATGCGGCTCAACCCGGCAATGGGAATTGAGACCCACGATCCTTTGACTGGCAGAGTCCGTCTTGAGCTGGCCGAGGCCACTTTCAGCATGAATCACCTGCCGCTGAAGGTTGGAGACTTCCACTCGGTCATCGTCAACGATGCCGATACGACCAACACCAGCCGCCGCCAGGTACATCAATAAAGGCGAGCCGAGCCCGCCTGCGCCAACGCACAGCACCGATGCTGTTTTCAACCGCCGCTGGCCGACGACCCCAAACTCCGGGAGAGAGAGATGACGGGCATAACGTCCACGCTCCTGCGCACTCAGATCAGGATCTGGACAGTGTTCCGTCATTGCAGAGACAGGGAAACGCCATCTGGACACGATTTCACAGTGTCTCCCACTGTTGAGTGCCTGTGGACAACCAGCGAAAGAGCGCTGACAGGCTTGTCGAGTCCCCCCGGCCCGGTCCCCTGCAACCACCAAGCACGAACGCCGGCGACACCGGCATCAATGACCATCACCCCCTCGCTGGCAGCCCATTGCCTGTCCAGCGAACTGGGCACTGGATCCCCCTCTGGATGGGAGTGTGCAGTGCCGAGAACCCGCCAACCTCTCTGGCGAGACCATCGCTGGGCAGCGATCTGCTCACGAGGATCCAGTGCAAACCTTGATCGGCGCGAAACAGAGACCGGAGCTTGATCGCCATCCACCGAGGTCACATCGCTGAATCCACCGAAACCAGGGCGCCAGACATTGCAACAGGGCCACACGAAGCGCACGTTGAGATCAGGAGCTGACTCCCCCAGCAGCAATGCGCAGCCCTCTTCCGGTGACACGGCCCCTAGTGAGGCCCTGAGAATCATCAGACAATTCAGATCGATACGGAGCCGGCATGGCATTCCAGTGATCTTGCCGATATCGTCGCGGAGTATTAGTAGCCAGTTTAGGCGTCATGAGCGACGAAACCACTACGCAGTCGACTGAAAGCGCCACAGGCGACAACGTCGCATTCGCCGAGCGCTACAAAGACGTCCTAGGCAAGGTGAACGAAACTCTCGACAAGGTCGACTGGAGCCAGGCAGGGCGCATCGGCAAGATTGTCGGAATTTTCGCGGCTGTGATCGTTGCCCAGATCCTGATCAAAGGAATTCTTGACACGATCAACCTGCTGCCGGTGGTCCCTGGCCTGCTGGAACTGCTCGGCGTTGTGGTCGTCGGCCAATGGAGCTGGAAGAACCTCACCACCAGCGACAAGCGCAATGCACTTTTGACCCGCATTCAGACGCTGCGCAAGGAGTACTTGGGCTGAAACCGCCTGGGATGAGCCACAAGGCCCCTCCCCAATTTTTTCAGAGCAAGGCGAGCCGCAGATCCTTGAGGATCCTGCGGCTTTGCTGTTGGTATCCACCGCCAAAAAGGTTGGCGTGATTTAACAAGTGATAGAGATTGAGAGCCTCAATTCTCTGTTCTGCGCCAGCAGGCAGTGGCCATTCGCGGCTGTATCCCTCCATAAAGCGACGAGAGAATCCACCGAATAGATGGGTCATGGCCAGATCCACCTCGCGATCAGCCCACCAACTGGCGGGATCAATCAAGAGACCACGACCATCTGCCAGCACAGCTGCATTGCCAGCCCAGAGATCGCCGTGGACCAGGCAGGGCTCAGGGGCATGACGATTCAGCCATGCAGCGATCGGTTCAAGCAATGGCTCCCAGTCCTGCACAGCTAGCCCCCACTCAGAGGCCAGGCTCAGCTGGGGCTGAAGCCTGAGTTGAGTGAACGCATCGCCCCAGCTGTCACGCCATCCGCAGGGCTGGGGCCCAAGACCGATGAAGCCATCGCGATCCCAGCCGAAACAACCTGGTCCTGCCTCAGCCGATGCACGATGAAGCCGAGCCAGTCCCCGGCCAAGACAGAACTGATCGCCGCTACTGGCATCCCACCAGGCCATCACCAAGGCTGACTGCTCAGGCAGTGGCAAGCAGCCGAGCACCTGGGGCACTTCGATCAAGGCTGGATCCGCCCAATGACGTAACGCCTGCAGACCGGACTGTTCCGCCATCAAGTTGGCCGTTTGGGCCACCTTGGCGAACAGTTGCTCACCATCGTTCAGGCTCAGCCGCCACGTGGAACCCACACTGCTGCCGCCCACACTGCGTACACCAACCAACTTTCGCCCTTCAAGCAAGTCAGCAGTCACCAAGGCCCGTTCCAGCTGATCACGCATCCACGCTGATCCAACTCTGCTGCCAGCATGCCGCGATGGAACAGGTCCAGGACGTGATCGTGATCGGTGGCGGCATTGCCGGTCTCACCGCCGCGGCCCTGCTGGCCCATGAGGGTTTGACCGTCACGCTGCTGGAGGCTCACCATCAGCTTGGCGGCTGCGCCGGAACGTTCCGAAGGGGTCCATTCACCTTTGATGTGGGCGCCACACAGGTTGCAGGACTGGAACCTGGCGGGAGTCATGCACGACTTTTTCAGCACCTGGACATCAAACCTCCGCAAGCCGAACGGCTGGACCCCGGCTGCGTGGTGGACCTCAATGACGGGTCGCCTCCGGTGCATCTCTGGCACGATGCTCAGCGCTGGCGCCAGGAGCGCAACCAGCAATTCCCAGGCAGCGAACGATTCTGGCAGCTATGCAGCTGGATTCATCGTCAGAACTGGCAGTTTGCTGCGGCTGATCCAGTTCTGCCGATTCGTACGGGCTGGGATCTCGGACGCACCCTGGCTGCGCTGACCCCTGGAAATCTGGCTTGCGCCCCCCTCAGCCTGCTGACGGTCTCCGATCTGCTGACCCTCAGCGGATGTGCTGGAGACCGACGACTGCGACGCTTCCTCGACCTACAGCTACGGCTGTATTCACAGCAACCGAGTGACCGCACCGCAGCCCTCTATGGCGCCACGGTCTTGCAGATGTGCCAGGCACCACTCGGTCTGTGGCATCTCCACGGATCGATGCAGAGCCTCAGCGACCAGCTGGCGTCAGCCCTGGAACGCGATGGTGGGCGTGTGCTTCTGCGCCATCGCGCTCTGAGACTGGATCGCAACGACGGTCACTCTGGATGGTCGGTCACGGTTGAAGCTCCATCGAAAGGGCAGCACTGCCTGCGGGCCAGGGAGATCATCTGCAGCCTTCCTCCGCAGTGCTTACCAGGACTGATTCCGGATCTCGAACAGATGCCCGACGATTACCGCAAGCACCTCAATACCCTCAAGGCGCCGAGCGGAGCGATTGTGTTCTATGGCGCTGTCGAACGGCGTCACCTACCCGACGAATGCCCCGGACACCTCCAGCGCGACGGCAACTCTCCAGGATCCCTCTTCTTGTCGATCAGCCACGACGGTGACGGTCGAGCCCCGAAGGGCCAGGCCACCGTGATTGCCAGCGTCTTCACCTCACCGGAGGGTTGGCACGACATGGATGAGAAGGCTTACCAGCAGCGCAAACGAGAGCATCAGGATTCAATTCGTCGGGACATGAACGCCGCTCTGAACCTCCCAGATAACGCCTGGCTGCATCAGGAACTGGCAACTCCACGAGGATTTGCCCACTGGACCGGTCGACCGGATGGCGTGGTGGGTGGTCTAGGTCAGAGCCCGGGTCGCTTCGGGCCCTTCGGACTGGCCAGCCGCACACCCATTCCCCAGCTGTGGCTGTGCGGTGATTCGATTCATCCTGGAGAGGGCACCGCTGGCGTCAGCCTGTCCGCACTGATGGCATGCAGGCAATTAATGGCAGCGCGCGGGCTGAACCTCAATCTTGCGGCTTAGCTAGTTCAGAAGGGGGCTCCAGGAAACCGGGACGCAGTGAACGGGTCATTTCCAGCTCCTGTTCCAGTTGAGCCCAGTGGCCGTTGAGTATTGCCTCTTCAAGCTGCTCGAGGCTCCATCGATAAGCGGCAAGAGACTTCAGCAATGCAGAGGTGTTGTGGCAGGCCATCGCCGTACCCAGCGCTGGATTGCCGCCGCCAACCCGGGTTGTATCCGCGAAACCGCTGGATGCCAGTTGACGTGCCAGATCACGCACACGGGGGTCTCGCTCCTCCCCGAGTACGCGCAGCAGTGCTGCACTCACCATCACGGGCAGATGCGAAATCAAAGCAACGGCCTGGTCATGAATGAGCGGATCCGCACTGATCCAGTGCGCACCAAGCGAGCACGCCAAGGCTCTGACCTGCTTCAGGGCTTCGGGATCTGTGTCGGCTTCCGGCGTGCCGACCCAGGCGCGTCCTCTAAACAGACCGCGGCACCCGGAGTCCACCCCTGACTCGGCAGTCCCTGCCATCGGATGAGACGCCACGAAGCGTGGATGACGACCTCTCCAGAAATCGAGAACGGCTCCCTTCACCGACCCCACATCCGTGATCACTGCCTCAGACGGAAGAGCATTGAGCAGCGCATCTTGAGGCTGCAGCAAGGCCTCCAGCGGCAAAGCAAGCACAACAAGATCACAGTCCTTTAGGCAGGCAGGATCGCAGCTGACAGCATCAACAAGCCCACGCTGGAGGGCACGTTCCGCTGTGCTGGCTCGATGCACGAGGCCCTGAACGCTGAACCCAAGAGCACGCAGATCAAGGCCGATCGAGCCACCGATCAAGCCAAGACCCACAATTCCGACCCTGCTGAAACCAGCCAGTTCTGCGATCTGCTCTTGATCCATCACCACTGTCCGCATCCAGCCCATGTTGCTCACCCATGCAGGGATTGGAACAGCTCAGCCTGAACCGATGAGCGGCCGGGCGGTTCTTAGGCTTCTCGAATGCTGGAAGTTCAGGCCCATCAGCAGCTCAAGCACCTGCTCAGGGGAGAAGCGGGCCAATGGGAGCACCAACTGACCCTGAGCCGTCTAGTAGGCCGGAGTCTGCGACGACAGGATCGAACCAGAATCCAATTGTCTGCAGGTAGCAGCGACCGCTGGTGGCTGGCCCTGCTGGTGCCGCTCAGCCTGCGCAGCAATCACACAGTGCTGGTTCTCGACCCGACTCAACACCAACGGTTGCTGCATGTGGAACGACCTCGTCTGCTGGAGAGCGGATTAAAGCTGGGATGCTGGACAGGCTTTGAACCCCCGCCCGGAGACCAGATCTGGCTGTTGACACCCCAACAGCTTCTCGATGTCCATCGCCGCGGGCAGCTCCGTGCTGACGACCATCTGGTTATTCCGGAGGCGGAGTGGCTGCCAGACCGTCTTCGACGTGCCATGACCGTGAAGATCGACTCCTGCCACTGGGAAGAGCTGCGAGCAGCATTTCCCTCCGCCGGAGAGGGTTTACTGGATCTGCATGAACGCCTCAGCCGCCAGCTTGTCGTCCTTGGTGGCAGAACAAACCGCGACCTCGCCATGCCCGAGAGCGCTCTGACCCTGGTTCGCGATCTGCTGCAGCTGCTGGGATCAACACCAGAACCCTGGTGCCAGCTGATGTCCATGGACCAGCCGTCATGGGCCAGCTGGGCTCGCGTGAATTCGAACACCCTTCAGTGGAGCTGGCAGTTGCAACCGCTGGAACCACTCATCACGCTGGAATCACTCTTCTTAAAACATCCCTGGACGTTGATTCATGGGGATGGAGGCTGTCGTCGTCATGGCGAAGAGCCGAGCAGCGACAGCGATGAGCTGAGACTCGATCTGCGCGATGCACCGCGTGGGGAGCCGCTACCGATTTATGTGCCAAGACGTCAGCCACTTCCGAACACGGAAATTTTTGCCGGCCATCTTCTGGAGCAGAGCCGACGCCTGATCCTGGGCCGATCTGGATTGACCGGTGTCCTGGTTGATGCTCCTTGCATGCGTCAGCGCCTCTGCAGTGAGCTAGCAGCAGAGTTCGGCAGCAGGGTCACTCTGGAAAGCACGGCTCCGGAGTCAAACGGAGTGATCTGCTGCAGCTGGAGCTGGTGGTTGAGCCATCAGCATCTGCTTCCTGAACCGGAACAGCTGATTGCGGCCATGCTGCCAATCGCCAGCCTGGAGGACCCACTCACAGCAGCTCGCGTGGAGTCGCTGAAGCGCCAAGGGCGTGATTGGTTCCGCACGCTTCTGCTGCCCGAAGCATTGGCAATTTTGATCCCTGCTATTGCCTCTCTGAGACGCAGCGGCGGTCGCCTAGCCATTCTCGATGGGAGGGTACGCGCACGCAGCTGGGGAGAGCAGGTGTTGCGCGCACTTGAACCCTGGGACTCGTTGCAGAGACTTCGTCCAAACTGACAGTCACTTCTAGGCTGACCAACAGCTTGTGAGGCCTGAGATGGGAGAAGCACGACGTCGTGCCAGCCAGGGACTGCCACCTCGCCAGCGCAAACCCGACCCCAAGGAGGCTGAGCGGTTTATCGCCTGGTTGCCGCTCACTCGTGCCCAGGCGACGCAATTCGTGTCCATCACCACGCGAGGCGCCTGGATCGGCATCGCAGCTCTGGCGCTGCTCTGGGTAGTGGTGCGCTTCATCGGCCCTGCCGCCGGATTGTGGACACTTGCCGACAGCCCGTAAAACCGCGAAAGCTCACCAGGAACCCTGAGTTCTGAAGGAAACCTTTAGGCTCATATGCACCTGAATGGCGCTCTGCGTGTTCCTCAGACTTTCCGAGCAGTACCGCTCGGTCGTCCAAGACCTGGTCATGAGCCTGCAGGCCCTGGCGACAAATCTCAGGGGACAGGGCATCACCGCGACCTGCTACACCTGCAATGACGGCCAGGAAGGAAGCGGAGCCTCATTTATGGCCGAGCTGGGCGAGCAGCACATGGTGCGCTTCCTGGTCTCTGATTTCGGCATCAGCTGGGTCGAATCCCGCAACGGACGCGAACTGGTGAAATTCGAAGGGGCTGAAGCCATTCAGGAACTTCAGCGCATCACAGGACATCTGCAGAAGAGCCGCAGTGCATGCAGCCCCTCACAGCTCCTGCAGGGCTAATCAGGCTGCGTCCTTCGACGGCGAAGCAACCTCAGCGGACTTGTCGACAGGCTTAGCAGCAGCCGAACGTGCCGCAGCAGCAAGAGGACGCATGGAATTGGACTTGACTTCCGAACCTTCCGTCAGCTTCTGACGCACCAGCACTTCAATGGCATCTTTGGCCTCCGGATTTTGCTCCAGCCAACCAATGGTGTTGTCACGACCCTGTCCGATGTTGTCGCCCTCATAGCTGTACCAGGCACCCTTACGAGTGACGACACCCGTCTCCTCAGCCAGATCGAGCACACAACCCAGCGTGCTGATCCCTCGACCAAAGAGAATGTCGAATTCGGCGATGCGGAAAGGAGGAGCGACCTTGTTTTTAGCCACCTTCACCTTGGCGCGGATGCCGTACTCCTCGGTACCTCGCTTAAGCGTCTGAATACGACGAATATCAAGCCGCACTGAGGCATAGAACTTGAGAGCGTTACCACCGGTGGTGGTTTCTGGATTGCCGTAGGTGACGCCAATCTTGAGACGCAACTGGTTGAGGAAAATCACCGTGCAACCAGACTTGCCGATATTGCCAGTGATCTTGCGCATCGCTTGGCTCATCAGACGGGCCTGACTGCCTACAGCAAGATCGCCCATCTCACCCTCGATCTCGGCACGGGGCGTGAGAGCGGCGACAGAGTCAACCACAACGATGTCGACAGCTGCGGAACGGACCAACTGATCCACGATCTCAAGCGCCATCTCGCCTGTATCCGGCTGAGATACCAGCAGATTTTCCACATCCACTCCCAGCGATGCGGCATAAACCGGATCGAGAGCATGTTCGGCATCAACAAAAGCTGCGACGCCTCCATTGCGCTGAACCTCGGCGATGGCATGCAACGTCAGCGTGGTCTTGCCGGAACTTTCGGGCCCGTAGACCTCAACGACACGCCCCTTGGGATAGCCACCGCCTAAAGCGAGATCAAGGGTGAGGGCTCCAGTGGAAACTGTTTCCACCCGCATCCTGGATGCGTCCCCGAGACGCATGATCGAACCCTTGCCGAAGTTTCGCTCGATCTGACCGAGCACGAGATTGAGCGCTTTATCGCGCTCACCGGGGCGGACATCTCCACCGGAGGACTGGGAGGCTTTCACGTCGGCTGGCATGGCTGAAACAGTTAAGGAGCAGAAGAACGCCGCAGGCAGCTGATCGGGACGGCGGGTGAACCGACGCCTCGGTGGGATCAGAGCCCGGACAGATCATCCAGTGCCCCGATCCAGGCCATCCGTCTCACGTAGTACACATGTACGTTATCGAATCAGGGCCAGTCCGCCAAGGGGGCTGCGAACTGCTCTGGCCTGAGCAGGCGAATTCCACTGGGGAGATCCACCACATCCGTGGGCCTCAGGTATCCCCAGCTGACAAGCCAGCAGGGCACGGTTTCGAGTCCTGCGGTGGTGCGAACGGTTTCCAAGGTGGGGCGGCGGTCCTCAATAAAGCCGTCCAGTTTCCAGTCGCAGGCCAGGCTGCGCAGCACCTCAGGCTTCGTTCCCGACTCATGGCCATCCAGCCGTTCTGGTTTGAGTCCCAGCGAGGCAAGCAGCTCGGAGGTGAAATCACTTGCCTTGGTGGTGAGTACCGCCCAGGCAATGTTCTCTTCCGAAAAAGCGGTCAAACGCTCAGGCACTCCTGGATAGGGCTGATGCAGAGCCAGCCAGGCGTCCCGATCGGTCCGCACGGCATGGGCCCGCACCGCCTCCAGGGTCTGCTGCAACAAAGCAGGATTCCAACGAAAACGCTCCAGCGCAGCTGTGCAATGCGCCACGTAATCGTGCACAAACGCTTGGACGCCGAGCAGCTCGAGAGGTCCTCCCCGCTCAGAGATCAATGCCGCGATCAGCACCATCTCCCAACCGTGATGAATCCAGGGCCTGAGCTGCCGAAACTGTGGAGGTATGGACTCAGGAAGATCGACAGCGGGATGCAGACGCAGAC
>QCUI01000066.1 GCA_003210775.1 Synechococcus sp. AG-679-A04 | reverse complement strand
TGGACATCGAGCTGAAGGATCGACGTCCAATCGCAGCAGCAAGCCGAATGGGCGCCCGCGGCAAGGAACAGGGCATGGTTGACGTTGAAGGCCATTGGATGCCACTCACCGTTGCGCGTCAGGGTGAAGCCCCCGCCAGTGCGGTGCGTGTGGAGGGGTGGATTTCCAGCCGGCGCTCGATGATTGCAACGGTGCTGGCGCGACGTGATCAGTTAGGTAGTCCGTTGAATGTGATCTATGTCGCCCCAGATGGCGACCTCAGCCTGCGCACGAAAACGCTGGGTCTGGTGCGACTGGGCTCGAATGAACGTCTGCTGGATCAGCAGCTCAGAACGATCGCCCTGCTGTCCAGCAGTCTTCCTGAAACCCTGCGCGGCAAAGCCAGCAGTGGAATTGATCTTTCAGACCCCTCCAAGCCCGAATTGCAGTTAAAACCAAATCCAAAGCAGACAACGAGCAAACCCTGACGAGCGGTTGCACAGTGCTGAAACCACAACGAGTGTTATTTGAATTCGGCGATTGTCGCTAGTCGGGACATAATGCACACGCACTTCAATGGTTCGACGTCGACGATGGAGATGGTGAGCGGTCAGATGTCCCATTCTCCTGATTCAGCAGGAATTCTTCCCTCTCAATCCGCCCGAATTGAAGTAATCGGTGTTGGTGGCGGTGGCAGCAATGCGGTGAACCGCATGATTCAAAGCGACCTCGAAGGGGTTGCCTACAGAGTTCTGAACACCGATGCGCAGGCGCTGCTGCAATCGTCTTCAGAACATCGCGTTCAGCTCGGACAGACCCTGACGCGTGGCCTCGGGGCCGGCGGCAATCCCAGCATTGGTCAGAAAGCAGCTGAAGAATCCCGCGCTGATCTACAGCAGGCACTTCAGGGTGCTGATCTTGTCTTCATTGCCGCCGGCATGGGTGGTGGCACAGGGACCGGTGCGGCACCTGTAGTCGCTGAAGTCGCCAAGGAAAGCGGCGCCCTCACGGTTGGCATCGTGACCAAGCCCTTTGGTTTTGAGGGACGTCGTCGCATGCGCCAAGCCGATGAGGGCATCGCCAGGCTGGCCGAACACGTGGACACGCTGATCGTGATTCCCAACGACCGTCTGCGTGATGCGATCGGCAGTGCGCCTCTTCAGGAAGCTTTCCGCAGTGCAGATGATGTTCTGCGCATGGGTGTGAAGGGCATCACAGACATCATCACCTGTCCAGGCCTGGTGAATGTTGACTTCGCTGATGTGCGCTCGGTGATGACAGAAGCCGGCACCGCCCTGCTTGGCATCGGCGTCGGATCCGGCCGATCACGCGCGATCGAAGCCGCCCAGACCGCGATCAACAGCCCTCTGCTTGAGGCTGCTCGCATCGATGGTGCCAAGGGTTGTGTGATCAACATCAGCGGTGGCCGCGATATGACCCTTGAGGACATGACCAGCGCCTCCGAAGTGATTTATGACGTAGTGGATCCCGAGGCCAACATCATTGTTGGAGCTGTTGTGGATGAAAGTCTCGAAGGAGAGATTCACGTCACGGTGATTGCCACAGGGTTTGAGAACGGTCAGCCCTATCGCACCGAAAGAAGCGTTCCGCGCGCTGCCACTTCAGCGTTCAGCCCTGTTGAATCTCAGGATTCCGGTGCTCGCATCCCCGAATTTCTGAGACAGCGTCAGCAGCGCCAGGATGGTGGATCAAACAGCTGATTCAGCGTTCAGCACACTGGATCAATCGACCGACTCTGATTTTGCAGAGTCGGTTTTTTAATGTGGTGACCCGGAGTCCACGCCTGTCCAGAGCATCCCGTGTGGCTGCTGCCTTCCGGTTCTGACCAAGTTTGGGCGTCTGAACCGCATAGGTCCGAGTCACTTGCGATGTTAGCAATGGAGGTCCGCTGATTCGAGAAAGCGGTTGCGCGCCTCTGACCTGATCCGGTTCAAGCAGACCGGCCAACCGATCACCATGCTCACTGCCTGGGATGCTCTGAGTGCCTCCCTGGTGGAGGACGCCGGCGCTGACGTGCTGCTGGTGGGCGATTCACTTGCCATGGTCAGCCTCGGCCACAGCACAACCCTTCCCGTCACGCTGGAGCAGATGGTGCTGCACACCCAGGCGGTCTGCCGAGGATTGAGCAAACCACTGGCCAAACAACCACTGGTGATCACGGATCTTCCCTTCCTCAGCTATCAGTGCGGGTTGGATCGCGCGGTGGCTGCAGCAGGAACCCTGATCAAACAATCCGATGCGGCTGGGGTGAAGCTTGAGGGTGCCGAACCCGAGGTGTTGGCGGTCATAGAGCGCCTTGTTCGCACGGGGATCCCTGTGATGGGGCACCTGGGACTGTTGCCTCAGGCGGTCCACAGCCTTGGCTACCGCCGTCAGGCCAGGGATCCTCGCAGCCAGGAGCGCCTGCTGCAGCAAGCTTCAGAGCTGGAGTCGGCGGGATGCTTTGCCATGGTGCTCGAACATGTACCTGGCGAACTTGCAGGCCAGGTGAGGCGGCGTCTGGCCATCCCGGTGATCGGCATCGGGGCAGGAGATGACTGTGATGGGCAGGTGAGCGTGACCGCCGATCTGCTTGGGCTTACCCGATCACAACCACCCTTCAGCCAAGCCCGGATGGATGGCCGAGGCCTTGGAGTCAAGGCCTTGAGCAGCTGGCTGGATGATCAGCGTCAGCAGTCAGCTCCTCCCACCACTCCACCAGCTCCACCAGAACCGCATTGCTGACGGCCATCCCCCGAGGATCGCTGAGCTGCCAGCGAGCGCCGCGCCTGCGCATCAGATCTGTTGTGAGAAATCCTGCCCAACGCTCCTCCAACTGAGGCAGCCAACGGCTGCAATCATCGAATGACCAGCCGCAACTGAGGGCTTGATCAAGCAGGTCAACGCCTTCATGCCGCCTCAGTCCAACAAGGAGACGGTCCTCCAGGCTCATCGGCATCGCCAGCGCCTGCTGCAAAGACGAATGCGGACCGTCGATCCGCTGCTGACCCAGCCATTGTCCATAAGCCTCACGGGTGCGCGGCCTGGCAAAGCGCTCACCCCAAGGAGCACTGGTGGCGCCTAGACCGAACGCCCACCAGCCGGCTCCACTCCAATACACACGGTTGTGGCGCGATGCATGCCCTGGCCTGGCGAAATTGGAAATTTCGTAGCGGCAATAGCCAGCCCTGGCGAGGCGATCACTGGTGGCTGCGATCCGATCAGCAGCGCCGTCCTCATCGGGCAACTCCAGCTCCCCGCGTTGCTCCAGCTTCGAGAACACCGTGCCGGGTTCAACGCTGAGGTCGTAGATGGAGAGATGGGGGGCACCCATTGCAACAGCACGCTCCAGCTGAACGGCCCACGCGTCATCGCTCTGAGCAGGCAGATTGCGGATGAGGTCAAGGCTCCAGCTGCGCAAAGCACCGTGCTCAACGGCTCGATGCAGCCAGTCACAGGCTTGCACCAGATCAGAGCGACGATGACGGCGACCGAGGGATTCCAGAACCTGGTCGTCAAAACTCTGACCGCCCAGACTCACTCGGTTCACACCGCAGCGCAGCAAGGCCTCGAGATCCAGCCGCTCAAAGCTGGCAGGATCCATTTCCAGGGTGATTTCAGATCCGCTCTGCAAGCCGAAACGCGCCCGCAGTTTGTTGAGCACGCGTCCCACCTGTTCAGGGGTCAGCAGCGAAGGGGTGCCTCCTCCGATGTAAACAGTGGCTAGAGGCGGCCCCGTCGGAGACAGCTCGATTTCATGGAGCAGCTGGCCGAGATAGGCCTCGATCGAGCGACTTCCAGGCCCACCCTGGGCATCCGCCATGTCGCCAAGCGGTACCACTGCGAAATCGCAGTAAAAGCAGCGCCGATGGCAGAAGGGAATATGGATATAAGCGCTGCGGGGCGCGGGAGTGGTCATCAGCCCGAGCCAGGAGAGTGAGAATGGTGCATGCTGCCTTCAATGGACTGGGCAGTGAGAACCCAACCTCATGGTCGAAGCGCTCATCATCGTCTTGTTCCTGGTCTCCGGGACGGCCACTGGCTGGATGGGCGTGCATCTGCTCCCCCAAGAACTGCTAGATGACACCAACGCGCAGCAGGTGCGTTTGGGTCTGAGCGCCGGTGGTGCGGTCATCGGCCTTGTGGCGGGTCTGGTGTTCCGCCGGCTTCGGCAGCGACTGATGAATCAGGTGCGCACCATGCCGACCGATCTTCTGGTTAGCCGGGCGGTTGGACTGATCCTCGGCCTGCTGGTGGCCAACCTGTTGCTGGCTCCAATTCTGTTGCTACCTCTGGCCGGCGCCAGCTCTCTGGTGAAACCCCTGGCAGCGATTCTTAGCAATGTGTTCTTCGGCGTGCTGGGTTACAACCTCGCCGAGGTGCATGGACGGACGCTGCTGAGGCTGTTCAACCCCACCTCAACGGAGGCCTTGCTGGTGGCGGATGGTGTGCTCACACCTGCCACAGCAAAAATCCTCGACACCAGCGTGATTATCGACGGGCGTATTCAAGGAATGATCGGCTGCGGACTTCTGGAGGGGAAGGTGATTGTGGCCCAGACGGTGATCAATGAAATGCAGCAACTCGCTGATTCCAACAACATCGACAAACGTGGCAAGGGGCGGCGTGGCTTGAAGCTGCTCAATGCTCTACGTGAGACCTACGACAAACGTCTGGTGATCAACACGACCCGCTACGACGGCGCAGGTACGGATGATCGCCTTCTGCAGCTCACGGAAGACACCGGCGGCACGCTGGTGACGGCTGACTTCAACCTGGCTCAGGTGGCACGGATCAAGGAGCTCAAGGTGATGAACCTCAGCGAGCTGGTGATCGCCCTGCGCCCTGAAGTGCAGCCCGGGGATGAGCTCAATCTGAAGATCGTTCGCGAAGGAAAGGAGGAACACCAGGGGGTGGCTTACCTGGAAGACGGCACGATGGTGGTGATTGAGAACGCCCGAGCCGCAATCGGTGAACGACGAGCCGTGGTGATCACCGGAGCCTTACAAAATCCAAGCGGGAGGATGGTGTTCGGTCGGCTCGACAAGGAAGACGAAATAACCGCCAACGGCAAGAGCAGTGCTGGAGCAAAACTTGCTCGCAAGAATCGACGCAATGAGCGTCCAACCCCAGGGTCCCGCTAGGCTCCATCGACCATGGCGGCCTGACGCGGATGACCACATCAGCTCCTTATTACGGCGATTCGTCGGTGATGCGGACTCCGCCTCCGGATCTGCCCTCACTGCTGCTCAAGGAGCGCATTGTCTATCTGGGTCTCCCCCTCTTTTCCGATGACGACACCAAACGTCAGGTGGGACTCGATGTCACTGAATTGATCATTGCCCAGCTTCTTTTCCTGGAATTCGACAACCCCGATAAGCCGATTTACTTCTATATCAACTCAACTGGCACCAGCTGGTACACCGGCGATGCCATCGGATTCGAAACAGAAGCTTTTGCCATCTGCGACACCCTCCGCTACGTGAAGCCCCCGGTCCATACCATCTGCATCGGTCAGGCAATGGGAACAGCTGCTGTGATTCTGTCTGCTGGAACCAAGGGCCACCGCGCTGCCCTGCCTCACGCTTCGATCGTGCTGCATCAGCCCCGCAGCGGAGCACAAGGTCAGGCAACAGATATCCAAATCCGTGCCAAGGAAGTTCTGCACAACAAGCGGGCCATGCTCGAAATCCTGTCGACGAACACCGGCCGCAGCGTGGAAGAACTCTCCAAAGATTCCGATCGCATGAGTTACCTCACCCCAGATCAAGCCAAGGAGTATGGGCTGATTGACCGGGTGCTCTCCAGTCGCAAGGAGCTTCCAGCTCCAGTTCCAGCCGGCTGATTCAGCCCCCTCTCTCTTAATTCCACCCCTTTTTCTTCAACCCTCCAGGACTCATGCCGATCGGTACCCCCAGCGTCCCCTACCGCCTCCCTGGCAGCCAGATGGAGCGATGGGTGGACATTTACACCCGTCTGGGAGTGGAGCGAATCCTGTTCCTCGGCTCCGAAGTCAATGACTCAGTGGCCAACAGCCTGGTTGCTCAGATGCTGTATCTCGACTCCGATGACAGCAGTAAGCCGATTTATCTGTACATCAACTCCCCTGGTGGATCTGTGACGGCTGGCCTGGCGATTTATGACACCATGCAATACGTCAAGAGCGACGTTGTCACCATCTGCGTGGGTCTTGCTGCGTCGATGGGAGCCTTCCTATTGGCGGCGGGCACCAAGGGCAAGCGATTGGCCCTGCCCCACAGCAGGATCATGATTCACCAGCCCCTGGGCGGAACTGCACAGAGACAGGCCAGCGACATCGAAATTGAAGCGCGCGAGATTTTGCGCATGAAGGAGATGCTCAACCGCTCCATGGCTGAGATGAGTGGCCAGAGTTTTGAGAAAATCGAGAAGGACACCGATCGCGATTACTTCCTCAGCAGCGAGGAGGCCAAGAACTACGGACTGATCGACCGGGTGATCGCCCACCCAACCGAGGCCTGATCGATCCGGCACTTGCGTAAGCTCGGACGTTACCAAGCTCCACGTTCATCGTCCGGATGGCTCAGCTTTTTTACGATTCCGATGCCGATCTCTCGCTGCTCAGCGGCAAGACCATTGCCATCATCGGCTATGGCTCCCAGGGCCATGCCCACGCCCTGAATCTCAAGGACAGCGGCGTGAACGTGGTGGTGGGGCTGTATTCAGGAAGCCGCTCCGCTGACAAAGCCAAGGCCGATGGTCTTGAGGTACTAAGCGTCTCGGATGCTGCAGCCAAGGCTGACTGGATCATGGTGCTGCTGCCAGATGAGTTCCAGAAAGAGGTCTACGACAAGGAAATCGCACAGCATCTGAGCGCTGGCAAGGTTCTCAGCTTTGCCCACGGTTTCAACATCCGTTTTGGCCTGATCCAACCTCCCTCCGATGTGGATGTGGTGATGATCGCCCCCAAGGGTCCTGGTCACACCGTGCGTTGGGAGTATCAGAACGGCCAGGGTGTTCCAGCCCTGTTCGCGATTGAAAAGGATGCCTCTGGCAACGCCCGTGGCCTGGCCATGGCCTACGCCAAAGGAATCGGTGGCACCCGCGCCGGAATCCTGGAGACCAACTTCAAGGAAGAAACTGAAACTGACCTGTTCGGCGAACAGGCCGTGCTCTGTGGCGGCCTGTCCGAACTGGTGAAAGCGGGCTTCGAGACCCTTGTCGAAGCGGGTTACCAGCCTGAGCTGGCCTACTTCGAGTGCCTGCACGAAGTGAAGCTGATCGTGGATCTCATGGTGAAAGGTGGTCTGTCGGCCATGCGCGACTCGATCTCGAACACAGCTGAGTACGGCGACTATGTGAGTGGCCCCCGCCTGATCACCGATGAAACCAAGGCGGAGATGAAGCGCATCCTCGCGGACATTCAGGACGGCACCTTCGCCAAGAATTTCGTGGCTGAGTGCGAAGCCGGCAAGCCCGAGATGAACAAGATCCGCAAGCGCGACGGAGACCACAAGATCGAGGAAGTGGGCAAGGGCCTGCGCTCGATGTTCAGCTGGCTGAAGGCTTCCTGAACAGGGCATCATCCAGCCCTTTCTCCTGGTGATCGCCGCGGCCGGTCTCGACCGGCTGGTCGGCGATCCCCTCTGGGCGCCCCATCCTGTGGTGTGGATGGGGCGAAGCATCAGCACACTGCGGCGCAAGGTTGAAGCCTGGAGCAGGGATCAGCCCCTGTTGCTGCGCATCGGTGGGGTCGGCATCGCGCTGGTTGTCACCCTCGGCAGCGCCAGCATCGGCTGGCTGATCGAAAGGAATGCGTTATACACACATGGCCTGCTCCAGAGCATTGCGGTGCTTGCTCTGGTCGCTGGCCTTGCCAGTGCACTAGCCGCCAAAAGTCTTGAACAAAGTGTGCTGAATGTGATTTCAGCCCTTGCCTCCGCCGAGGAAGGAGATCTGTCAGCAGCAAGAGAGAAGCTCAGCTGGATCGTGGGCCGCGACACGAGTGCACTCTCGAGCGCTGAAATTCTGCGCGCCACCGCGGAAACCGCCAGTGAGAATGCGGTGGACGGCCTGTTCGCACCGCTGTTCTGGATGTTGGTGGGCGCAGCTCTCTGGAGCCTTGGATTGACCGCCGCACCAGGTCCACTGGCCCTGGCCTGGGGTTTCAAGGCTGCCAGCACTCTTGATTCCATGCTCGGGTATCGCAAAGGGAATCTGCGCTGGCTGGGAACGGCAGGAGCACGTCTGGATGACCTGCTGACCTGGCTGCCCTGCCGCTTGGTGATGCTGAGTCTGCCGCTGGTGAGCAGGTCCTGGATGCAGTGGCCAGCGCTGATTAAGTCGGCCGAATCCGAAGGGCGGCACGATGCATCTCCCAACGCAGGACGCTCAGAAGCGATCTATGCCCACTGCGCTGGAGTGCAACTCGGTGGCAAGAACCGTTACTGCGATCGCTGGGTGGACAAACCAGTGCTCGGAGCTGAGTACCCCAAGGCAAACCCTCAAGGGATCAGCAGAATCCTCGAGCTGACGCAACGACTGGAACTGTTCTGGATCCTGATTACGGCCTTGTTGAGCTGGAGCCTGCAGGCACGTGTTCAGTAAGCACCACGATCCATCGGCAGCAACAACACACCAAAGGTGCGAAGGATGATCGCTAGGTCGAGCAGAAAGGATCGACCGCGGGCATAAGCCAGATCAAGCCTGACCCGCTTGGGGTAACTGAGATTATTTCTGCCGCTCACCTGCCAGAGGCCAGTGAGACCTGGCCGGACCGCCAGAACTTCATCCATGTAGTCGCCGTAACGGCCGATCTCCTTATTGACGATCGGCCGTGGGCCGACAACGCTCATCTCACCACGCAGAACATTCAGGAACTGAGGCAGCTCATCCAGGCTGGAGCGACGCAGAAACCTGCCGATTGGTGTGATGCGGGGATCGTTGCGCAGTTTGAAATCTCGTTCAAATTCAGCGCGCATCTCAGGTGAGCGCTCCAACACTTGGGCCAGGACGGCATCAGCATCAGGCCGCATCGTGCGGAATTTGATGCATCCAAAGTTTCGGTAGCCACGCCCGACCCGTTTCTGCACATAAAACACGGGACCTGGTGAGCTGAATTTCACCAGAACGGCTAGGAGCAGAAACAACGGCGAGCCCAGCCCAAGCACTGCCGCTGAGAACACAACATCACCGCTACGTTTCAGCGAACGTCCCAGTCGACTTTGCTCCCGAACCAGCGTGAGCGAAGACAGGCTCGAAGGCGGCGCTGCAACCAACTCGAGATGACGACGTGAAGCGCGACGGCGCAGCCTGGAGGGAGATGCGGGCAGGACGGGGCGACGAGGAGCACTAACCACGCGTTGTCCCTTTCGTCTCAAACCAATCAACCTCAAGGCTGTGCATACGTCAGACGCAAAGGGCCAGTAGCCGCAACGGCACAGAGATAGCATGACCTCCTTGCGGAACATCCAGACGTGTCTCACTACGCGACAGATTGATCAAGAAGTTTCTCAGGCGATTGCCGTCCCCGGCCCCTGTCCCGAAGCTTGTGGCATGGCATCCATAAGCACTGCTCTTAACGGCCTCCTCGAAGAGGCTCTCCAGGAAGCCTCCATCGGAGAAACCACTCACTTCCACTGGCATGCCACAGCCGTGGGAATCGCAGCGCTTTGGCAGGGAGACGCGCCTCCAGGCACTCCGCCCTTTGATCAAGCCGTCACGGAAGGCTTGGAAGTCGGCCTGGACCTGAGTCGAGAGGAAAGAGAATTTCATCAGGTCAGCGACGGACTCGTGCTGCTGTTTCACTCATAAATTCAATTTCGCCCCAGGAAGCATCAACTTCTTCTTGAGGGTCCATTGTCGACTGACTGCTCAGAGCAAAAGCGAGCAATGGGCTTCAGGCCGAAACAAGAGGCCGAGTCCCGGCTAGTCAGAGTCAGTCCAAAAACTGTGTTTGACCTGAACGACACAATCTCTTTTCAAGAATGCTCCAAAAACGGAGAGGGTGTTCTTTCAGTTGAGGTCCTAGCAGGACTCACAGAAACGACTTGAGACGAAGTTTCTTACTGAGACGCGACTCATTCACCTTTCTCCTGACCTTGACGACGACGGCGACGCATGACTTGCTGCGCCAGGAACTCAGAAGCATCGTCAACCAACTGCTTGGGGTCAGTCACTTCTGGGTGGAGGTGGGAATGAACATTCAGGGTGTTGATCCTCAAGGCGTTGGTGGCGTCACCCTCTTCTTCAGGGACGAGATCAAGGAGAAGACGTGCTTCCTCGATGGTCTTGATCTGTTGAGGAGACGGAACCCAGTCCGCCAGTTTCGGGTTGGTGCTGAATGGTTTCGTCATATCGGTATGGGGCATTTGTCTTGCTCCTGCTGACTGATGGCAAGGACCAGGAGAACCCACTCGATTAGTGCGATCACCCGTCAATGCTGGTCGTTGGGGGCTACAAAGAAGGGGGCAGAAATGCCCCCTTCCTACCCATGAGAACTCTGTCCTCTCCAAAAGGGCAGGTGTTCCTCGGGTCTGCTTGCTTTCTAAGCAGACCCAGCAACCACGACAAGTGTTGTTGGGGCAAACGAGTGAGAGAAACTCTGAAGCACCTCCTCAGGGTTCCGCATCAGCACCGCAGATCAACAGGCGGGAACTTTGGGTGGGGGGTCGCCCGAAGACGAATGAAACAAAGGAACGCTTGGTGCTTCGACTCAGGAATGAAGGGTGCTCTTATCGCTCAATCAGAGAGCAAACAGGTCTTGCCCTCTCAACCATCAGACGCATCATTTCCGAACAGGAGGCAGCACTTTGCTGAAAGTTCTAGTTGGCGCTGGTCTCGAGTATTTGCTCTTCACCAATCCAGGTGCCCGCCAAATCACTGCTGATGCGCTGCGTGCCGTTGCTCATACGCTTGCGCCAGAGCAAGAAGGCAAAGCATTCCAAGACCGAGTGCAGGATGCTGTGCTTGAGCAAGTCCTAG
>QCUI01000065.1 GCA_003210775.1 Synechococcus sp. AG-679-A04 | reverse complement strand
AGCAGATCGCCTTATCGGCGAACATTTGTCACCTAGTGGTGTTCGTGCAAGCCTTCGCCGATGTAGAAGGCAGCCAATGTTGCAAAGATAAGAGCCTGGATCGCACTGGTGAACAGTCCAAGCAGCATCACCGGAAGAGGAACGATTAGAGGGACCAGATAAACAAGAACTCCAACCGCAAGCTCATCTGCCAAGATGTTGCCGAAAAGACGGAATGACAGAGAAAGTGGTTTTGTGAACTCCTCAATGATCTTGAAGGGAAGCATGATCGGAGTTGGCTCTACGTAGAGCTCAAAAAACCTCAGACCCTTTTTGCTTAGACCGGCATAGAAGTAAGCGAGGGACACCAGTAGAGCCATCGCCACAGTTGTGTTGATGTCTGCAGTAGGTGCACCCAGCTCACCTTCAGGAAGTTCAAAAACTTTCCAAGGGATCAGAGCGCCACCCCAGTTGCTCACAAAAATGAACAGGAACAGGGTTCCAATGAAAGGCAGCCACTCTCGGTAATATTTTTCACCGATCTGATCTCGAGCGAGATCACGCAGATAATCCCAGAGAAATTCGAGCAGGTTCTGCACGCCCCTGGGGTCGCGATCCAACTTGCGCGTACCAACAAGGACGACAGCAAGGAGTGCGCCGATCAGGATCCAGGAACTCAGAAACACCTGGCCGTGCAGATTGAGATTTCCGATCTGCCAATACAGATGGTTCCCAACCTCCAGTTCGGCGAAAGGCAGTGTGAAAGGCAGCAAAGCCATTGAATGCAAAAGGGGATGCGCGAGCTCAGCCGTCAATGACGGTCTGAAGAATCAAGGCGGGTTTATAGAGAAGGAAGCCGATGAAAGCAGGAAGGATTTCGAGCTGGGGGAACTTGGCCGCTGCAACAACGAGCAGCACAGGCACAACCAGCTGAAAACGACCAACTTGACGGGAACCTCCACCAAGCCGAGCCACGCTGCGGGCGAGCAGGCGCAGGTAGAGAACACCAGCGCAGGAACCCACCAACAGGCTGCGGGCAACCATGGCGTCGAAACCAACAAGCGCGACGAGAACCGCAACCAGTGAAACCGCCAGAGTGGCCAGCATCAGGCGTTGTTGAAGTCTGGCGTAGTCGGCCATTCCAGAATCAATCGCAACAGATGCCGCGGATGATTCGGTGGGGTCGTTAGCCAGCAAACAGTGCCTGAGGAAGCGCGCGGAATCTATCACGCGTTTTCTCACGCTCAGGTTCTGCAAGCCTCCAGAAGCAGCAGCCGGCGCGACAAGAGACCTCTTGCAACTGTGACGGTCTCAGGCCCGAGGTTGAGGTCACCCAAACATGTTTTTGGCTGGTGCTCAACAGCTTCCAGCAGTGCCAGCTCGGATTCCGAGAGAGCGATCGGCTCCAGATCCGGACCCAGAAGGCTGGAGGAAGGCCATCCCCATAAACACGACTGTCTCCTACCCATCGCCTGGAGCAAGGCTGCATCGTCGTCCCAGCGATTGGATTGCACGGGTCGTTTCGCCACAAAGAACTCGAAATGACTGATCTCGGGATCGAGGTCTTCGACCAGCAGCCACTGTTCGCGCTCTGGAAGCATTGCTGCACGCTCCAGCAGTTCGCCTGAAAGCAAACGGTTCAGATCCCACACGGAGGGATTCGAAAAGCCCGCGAACTGCAGTCCAGCGGCATCGATCAAACCGAACAAGCGACTGAGGTTGTAGCTGGTCTCCTGCGGATGGAGATACATATCAGCGAAATTTGAATCGGCAGTGGTATCGATCAGCCAGCGCTGCTCATGGTTCTGACGCAGACGATTGCCCTCAGGCAAAACCTGAAAAAGTTCACGGCCAAGACGCAGGCCTTCGGCACCATTGCCAGCACCCAATCGAAGCAGCGCCCTCTGGGTTCGATGAATCTCCCAACGTCCCCCATCGGCGTAGAGGAATAAATGGATCAATCCTGTATCCGCCAACAGCGAGCCCAAGGCCTTCAGACCCGCCAGCGGATCGCTCAGATGATGCAGAACGCCCACAGAATTGATGTAGTCGAAGGGCCCCTCGCCCTCCAGATCGAGAAGGCTGCGCTGTTCCTGTCGCAACAGAGCCATCTGATCCGCGGCACCGGATCTCTTCAATCGTTCGCGGGCCACCTCAAGAGCTCCGGCACTGATATCCACCGCCAGGACCTGCGCTCCTGGATTGAGGTGACAGAGGTAATCGGTGCTGACGCCGGTCCCACAACCCGCATCGAGAATTCGCAAAGAAGCAGCTTCGTCGGCGTGAGATGGCACTGCGCCATGCACAGCTGCCACAACGCTTTCGTGACACCAACGCCAGTTGTAGCCAGGAGGTGGTCCGTCCTGAAGAGGATCCCCCGGGTATGGGAACCGGTCATAGAAGTCACTCACCACAGGAGTGGCGGCATCCGAGGGCTTGGGGTTCATCGGCGCGTCGGTTTCCGATCTCATTATTTCGGTCTGAAGCATTTCAGGGTGGGCTTCGAAAACAGGTCTGAAGCAGGACCCCCTGCAAACATTTGTTCATGCCTGTTCGGGAGCCTTCAGGACGAGCCGTAACCTGACCGAATCCGGCTTGCTCCCGTTCATGACCGTGACCGCCAGCAGCGGCAGCCCAAGGGTCTCCCCCCAGCTGTTCGACACCCTGCCGCTCTCCAGCGTTCGTCAGGCGGAACAACAGGACCGTTTCCCGGACGGAGGTGAACTCAACACGCTGATCACGTTCTTCCGCAGCGGCAATGACCGCCTGGAAGCATCAAAGATCATTGCCAGCAACGCGGAAGCGATCGTTGCCCGCGCGGCTAACAGAATTTTCGTCGGAGGAACTCCGCTTTCGTTCCTTGAAGCGCCTCTCAGCACAGGTGAGGTTGCTCGAGTAGTCGATGCAGCCCCGCTTGCTGCTGACCAGGCCGCTTTCGAACAATCCGTGCGCACGTTCACGGGCGGCAGCGGCATCACCAAGCGAGGCAATTTCTTCACGCGGTTACTTGACGTCGCCGGTGGCGATGCCGATGTACGAGTAGTCCTGCCCGCAGGATTCACCGCCATCAGCGTGGCCAAGTACGGGCCGGCATTCATGCGCAAATCGGTGCGCGACCTGGGTTGGTTTCTTCGCTACGTGGGCTACGCATTGGTAGCCGGTGACCCAAGCATCCTTGCGGTGAACACGCGCGGACTGCGCGACATCCTCCTCAAGAATTGTTCTCTGAGCGCCACCAATGTGGCCCTTCAAGAGATGAGAGGGGCCTGTGCGGAGCTACTTCGGGAACGCCCAGAGGCCCGCCGCCTCACAATCGACTGCTTCAACGTGCTCCTGAATGAGCTCGCCGTTGCTACGCCTTCCACGAAACAAAAGCTTGGCAGCCGCGTCAGCCAAGGGCTTCAGCTTCCTGCGATCTACGCCCTGGCATCGGAAACAGCACAGCGTTTCGAAATGCGCCCTGGCATGTCCGGAGCGGAGAAAGCTGAGGTCATCCGAGCCGCTTATCGACAAGTCTTCGAGCGCGACATCGCCAAGGGCTATTCCCAGAACCCCTGCCGTTCAGAAGCAAGCCAGCTGGTGCAGGGCAAAATTTCAATGCGGGAATTCATCCGCGCCTTGGGACGCAGCAAGGAGTATCGGAATCAGTTTTACGGACCCTTCGTGAACAGCCGAGTTGTGGAACTGGCCTACCGCCATTTCCTAGGACGCGGCGTCAGTTCGCTCGAGGAATTCCGCAAAGCATTTTCGATCGTCAGCGAGCAGGGCCTGAACGGTCTGATTGATGTGATCGTGAACAGCAGCGAATATGCGCAGACCTTCGGTGAGGAGACTGTTCCTTACCTCCGCGACCTGGGTGAAGAGGCACAGGAGAGTGCTGGATGGGGTTCAAACCGTCGCTTGTTCCGCTTCAGTGCGCCGTTCGAGGGAGCACCTCAGTACGTGACGCTCTATGCCTCCTACCGGCAGCCTCTCGCTGATCAGCATGTTTACGGCGGCGGCAATGATCCTGTAGGCAATCAGTACGGAGCGATTTTCCCTTCGGGCACTGCCTCTGTGGCAACACGTCCTGCACCCTTCAGCTACGACACCCGCCGCCTGCTGGTGAGCAATGGCATGGCGCAACCTGGACAGATGGACAGTCCTCAGTTCCGGGGCAGTCGTCCGCGCAAGGTTGGGCCGCGAGTCGTTCGACTTCAGCAAATCTCCACTGGTGGTTCGGCCGTTCCGAGCCGCGGCGGTCAGCCCAGCATTCGCAACACCGAATCCTCCACCCAAGCGGTGATCAAAGCCGTTTACATCCAGGTGCTCGGCAACTCTGGCTACGAGGGAGAACGCCTCAACTCCCAGGAAGCCCGTCTTGAGAACGGGGACATCAGCCTCCGCGACTTCATTCGCAGCGTGGCTCGCTCGGATGCCTTCCGCCGTCGCTACTGGGAAGGCCTTTACATCGCCAAATCCATCGAAGTGATGCACCGCCGTCTGCTGGGCAGGCCAACCTTCGGTCGCTGGGAGATCGATGCGCTCTTCGACACCGCAGCTCGCCGTGGTTTTTACGGTCTTGTCGACGCCTTAATCGACAGCAATGACTACTGCGATTGCTTCGGGGAAGACACCGTGCCGTATGAACGCTTCATTACTCCGAAAGACCTGACCACTCGTCGTGCTCCCGGATTACGCAGGGCCTTGGATCCCTCGATCGGGGCCAGAGTCAACGTATCGATGACTCCACGGCCCGAAGCCATTCGCCGCGAAACATTCCGGACGACCGGTGACGTCACCAAGAGAAATATCGCTGATCAGAGTCGACGCAGCGGCTCCGTCGGAAAGTGGACATCCGACATCAGCGGCTTCACTCCCCCGGAACAGCTGGCCGCTTTCATGCTTCGGCGCTCAGCCGGTTCCGCAACATCGCTCAACCAGGTGCCCCGTTTATCCCAGTCCAACCGTAGGCAAGCTGGGATTCAGGCGGCACTTCCTCTTGGCGATGCCAGTGGTTACAAGCGACGCGAGGGGCTTCCCACCCAGGCATCTCTCGCACGGGTGTCCAGTGAATCCGAGCTGAGAGAGATCCTTGATGCGACTTACCGCCAACTGTTGAATCGCGTGCCACTCGAAACGGAGCGCCTCATCACAGCGGAGTCAATGCTCAGAGATGGGCAGATCGATCTCGATGGCTTCGTCGAATCGGTTGCACTGAGCGAGACCTTCCAGGATCGACTCTCGCGGATGGCACCACTTCGAGCTGCAACCGCTGCAAGCATCGCTCTTCTTGGCAGAGCCTCAACTCCCCTGGAGACGAGCCGCTTCCTCCAGGTCAGAGCGGCATCTGGTCAACCCACTGCCGTGCGCAATCTGCTCGAACTCCGAGCCGAGATCGGCTCTGAACCTTCGGATGTGCCTGGGCTCAGCACGCTGAGCTCGCGCAGTGGTGTGCCCCAGTCAACAATCACTCGAACGGCAAGCCTGTACGGCGGCAACGCTGGTTTGACACCACGACCCAACGAAGCTCTCTGAACATTCTGTTCCAAAAAAGAGTTTCACCGCTAAATAACATCATTCAATATCAGTCCCGGAGCTATTAAGACCTCCCACCTTTTGCTGGCTATTTATAAAAAAATAACTTTAAAAGAACATCAAGAAGTTCAAACAGAGCGGTCCACACTGGCAATGAAGATCTGTTACCAGGAGGCAGACTCTCCAGGTCGCTGCCTGAGAATCAAGGAGGCATATGTGCTCCTTGCCTTGCGAGGTGCACGAATTCCACAACGGAAGATCAACAGATACAACATCTGATGGCCTTCCGACTCGGATCTCAGCGATCCGAGGCACTGCGGCCCTTAAGCTGCTTCACGATCTCAATCGAGATCACCACACCACTCACCGGATATCGGCCTCCTACGGGTGGCTGCTTGCTTCGAGGTAGAACTGCATGAGCATCGTCTCCAACTCGATCATCAACGCGGACGCCGAAGCCCGCTATCTGAGTCCAGGAGAACTGGACCAGATCAAGGCGTTCGTCAGCGGAGGCCAACGTCGCCTGCGAGTCGCTCAGGTTCTCAGCGAGAGCCGTGAGCGCATCGTCAAGACTGCAGGCGGACAGCTCTTTCAGAAGCGTCCTGATGTCATCTCTCCTGGCGGCAATGCCTACGGAGAAGCCATGACCGCAACATGTCTGCGGGACATGGATTACTACCTCCGTCTCGTGACCTACGGCGTCGTCGCTGGTGACGTGACCCCGATCGAGGAGATCGGAGTGATCGGAGCCCGTGAGCTCTACCGATCACTCGGCACTCCCCTCGAGGCCATGGCAGAAGCCGTTCGTGAGATGAAAACGGTGGCAATGGGCATCCTTAGTGGTGCTGATGCCGAGGAAGCCGGCTTCTACTTCGACTACGTGGTGGGCGCTCTCGCCTGATCACCGGAACCAACGCCCCTTCACGTCACACCTGAGTCCATGCAAGACGCGATCACCAACGTCATCAACAAGTCCGACGTCCAAGGTCTCTACCTGGATACGGCATCCATGACCAACCTCGAGAGCTACTTCGCCAGCGGTGAGCTGCGAGTGAAGGCTGCCGCAACCATCAGTGCGAATGCTTCCGCCATCATCCGCGACGCCGTGGCTAAGGCGCTGTTGTACTCGGACATCACTCGTCCTGGCGGCAACATGTACACCACCCGCCGCTACGCAGCCTGCATCCGTGATCTGGATTACTACCTGCGCTACTCCACCTACGCCATGCTCGCCGGCGATACCTCCATTCTTGACGAGCGCGTCCTTAACGGTCTCAAAGAGACCTACAACTCCCTGGGTGTTCCCATCGGAGCAACAGTGCAGGCCATTCAGGCCATGAAGGAAGTCACCGCATCCCTGGTCGGCCCTGATGCGGGACAGGAAATGGGTGTGTATTTCGACTACATCTGTTCCGGTCTCGGCAACTGAGCACAATGCGGTTGTTCAAAGTCACCGCTTGCATCCCCAGCCCTGAGAAGGTTCGGACGCAGCGCGAATTGCAGAACACCTTCTTCACCAAGTGGGTTCCATACGACAGCTGGTTCGCTGAACAACAGCGCATCCAGAAGCAGGGTGGGCGCATCATCAAGGTGGAGCTCTGCACCGGCGGGCAACAAGTCAACGTCGGAAACTGAATCAAATTCAAAGGTGTGTTCAAACCCGGCCTCTGGTCGGGTTTTTTGTTGAGCTCCCTTGGCAAACCGCCCTAAGGACGGCTCAATACATGCAACACCTCCGATCGTTTTGAGCAGCCCCACCGTGATCTCCAAAAGGAGTCGATCCTCACGTCAGGGCACCCTGCGGGAACGCCAGAAGACTGCTTCTGAATCCAAGCCTCTTTGGGAGCGTTGTCTCCCGCTCGACTGGTCACTCTGGCCTGCTGAAGCACGTCTGCTGCTCACACTCACGGCCATCTGGAGCCTGGCTGGTGTGCTGGTGCTCGCATCAGCAAGCTGGTGGGTCGCGGCCCGAGAGCAAGGAGAGGGTGCTTATTACGTCAAAAGGCAGCTGGTTTGGATGGCAGCCAGCTGGAGCCTGATGTCAGTCACCGCATCGATCAATTTGCGGCGCTGGCTGAAACTCGCGGGTCCCGCACTCTGGATTGGGTGCCTGTTGATCGCAGCAACCCTAGTGATGGGAACCACCGTGAATGGAGCCAGCCGATGGCTGGTGATCGGCCCGATTCAGATTCAGCCTTCCGAACTCGTGAAACCGTTTGTGGTGCTCCAAGCAGCAAACCTCTTCGCGCACTGGAAACGGACCGGGCTGGATCAGAAGCTGCTTTGGCTGGGAAGTTTCGGGATTCTGGTGTTACTGATTCTCAAGCAGCCCAACCTGAGCACCGCTGCCTTAAGCGGCCTTCTTATCTGGCTGATGGCCTTTTCCGCAGGACTGCCGCTCTTCCAACTGTTCGGAACGGCGATCGGAGGAGCACTGCTGGGGACCGCCAGCATCCTGATCAATGAATACCAGCGTCTACGCGTGATCTCCTTTCTGAATCCCTGGAAGGATCCGCAAGGTGATGGATATCAACTGATTCAAAGCTTGCTGGCGATCGGCTCGGGCGGAGTTTTCGGCCAAGGATTTGGTCTCTCCACCCAGAAACTTCAATATCTGCCGATTCAGAGCACCGACTTCATCTTCGCGGTCTACGCCGAAGAATTTGGACTGGTGGGGTCCTTGCTGCTGCTTCTCTTCCTGATGTTGATCGGCTATTTGGGGCTGCGCGTTGCCCTCCGATGCCGAAGCAATCAGGCCAGGCTCGTTGCCATCGGTTGCGCGGCACTCCTCGTGGGCCAGTCGGTGATGAACGTGGCAGTGGCATCCGGAGCAATGCCGACCACTGGGCTGCCACTGCCGCTGGTGAGCTACGGAGGCAACTCACTGCTCTCGAGTCTGATGATCGTTGGACTTCTGATCCGCTGCTCTCTGGAATCCACAGGGTTGATCGGTGGGCGTGGCCAAGCTCAACGACTGGTATCTGATCGACGCCGTACACGCCCAGATCGATAGGCTGAACTCCGAGTTTTTCTGAACCGGCTTCACCATCGCCTTCCTCGACCTGGCACTGTCCGATCTGGCCCGAAGTGGTGAAGACCTGCTGAACCATGCACTCCAGCAGCCTGGTCCACTCAGTCTTGGTGCCGTGCTGTTCGTTGGTGCCCTGACCAGTCTTGGACCGTGCTCACTATCGCTGCTGCCGGTAACACTGGCCTACCTCGCTGGATTTGAAAGCGAACAACCTGGTTGGAAACGCAGCCTTGCTTTCTGCGGAGGCATCGTCGGGGCTCTGGTGATGCTGGGCAGCCTGAGCGGGCTGCTGGGTGGTATCTACGGCCAGGTGCCTGGACTGATTCCCACCCTGGTGGCCCTGCTGGCTGTGGTGATGGGGCTCAATCTGCTTGGAGTTGTGCGACTGCCCCTGCCAGCAGGTCCCGATCCCAATGCATGGAGTCGCAAAGTGCCCGCACCGCTGGCACCAATTGCGGCTGGTCTGGCGTTCGGCCTTGCGGCTTCTCCCTGCACCACACCTGTGTTGGCAGTTTTGCTGGGCTGGATTGCCAGCAGTGGCAATGCAATCACAGGCCTGATTTATCTCAGCTGCTTTGGCATCGGCCAAGTGCTGCCGTTGCTGCTTGCGGGGAGCATCGCGGCGTCGCTTCCCAAGCTCATGGCGTTGCGCTCGATCAGTCAGTGGATCCCCAGCATTAGTGGTGTCGTGCTACTCACGATCGGCACGCTCACCCTGCTGACGAGGCTGGTCTAAGCATGCGTGTGTTCAAGCGACTGCTGGCACTGCTCTCGAGCCTTCGCCTGGCCATTCTGCTGCTGCTGCTGATTGCTGTGGCCAGCGCCGTGGGAACGATCATCCCCCAGCAGGAAGCCCCTGAGCTTTACCTGGAACGCTTCAATGCCGACCCATGGCTGGGATTGATCAACGGAAACCTGATGCTGCAAGTGCAGCTCAATCACGTTTATTCCAGCGTCTGGTTTCTCTCGCTGTTGGCACTGCTCGGTCTGGCACTCACCTTGTGCAGCTGGAGACGTCAGTGGCCGACGCTGAAAGCGGCGCTGCGCTGGACTGATTACTCCCGCCCACGCCAACTCAGCAAACTGGCCTTGGCGGAGACTCTCACATGCAACGACAGCAGCGCCGCACTGAATGACCTGGCCTCAGAGCTCAGAGGGCAGGGCTGGAACGTCAGAGAGCAAAGCGGTCGACTTGCCGCCAGACGGGGGGTTGTCGGTCGTGTAGGCCCTTTGCTCGTTCATACAGGTCTGGTCCTGCTCCTGATTGGAGCCGCCTGGGGTGCCCTGGCCGGTCAGCGACTGGAGCGCTTTCTCGCCCCTGGACGCTCACTTGATCTGCTGAGTCCAGCCGGCGAGAACAGACTCAGCCTCACCCTGCAGGATTTCGCCATTGAGAGAGATCCCGCCGGACGACCGGAACAGTTCAGCTCCACCTTGCTGCTCAGTCCTCAAGGGAATCCAGAAGAAGAACGCACGATCAGCGTCAATCATCCATTGCGCTACCAGGGCATCACCGTCTACCAGGCGGACTGGTCGCTGGCGACGATCACCGTGCAGATCGGGCGCAGCCCCCTGCTTCAACTACCACTGAGCAACTTTCCAGAGCTGGGTGACCAGATCTGGGGACTCGTGCTCCCAACACGTCCGGATGGAAGTGAACCGGTCTTCCTCAGCACCGGCAGTGAACAGGGACCGGTACAAGTATTTGATTCTGACGGAAGTTTGATCACGAATCTCAGGCCCGGTGGAGACGGTGCTGAGGTGCGAGGGCTGCCGCTCAGAGTGGTGGAGATCATGCCGGCCAGCGGCTTGCTGCTGAAGCGTGATCCAGGTGTACCCCTTGTTTATGCAGGCTTTGCGATCACGCTTCTGGGGGGTGGACTAAGCATGGTGGCCACGCGTCAGATCTGGGCTGTTGCTGAAACACAACAAGCAAGGCTTCATGTCGGCGGCCTTTGCAACCGAAACCTTGCTGGCTTTGCCACAGAGCTTCCCCAGCTAATCAACAGGGTTGGCGCTCTCCATGGCTGACGCGCACCACGGTGTGCACATTTCCACGGGGATAGAAATCAGCCTCCAACTGCATCCAGACGGGGGCGCAGGCCTCAACCAAGTCATCGAGGATGCGATTGGCAACCTCCTCGTGGGAGATGGTGCGATTCCGGTAACTGTTCACGTAGAGCTTGATGGCCTTCAGCTCAACCACCCGAGGCCCCGGTTGATAGAGAAGTCGCAGCACAGCGAAATCGGGGTAGCCAGAAAAAGGACAAAGACAGGTGAATTCAGGAAGCTCGATCGAGACCTCATAGGCGCGGCCCTGGCGAGGATTGTCAAAACAGATCAGCTCGGCATCGGCAATGGCCCGTTCCCCGTAGAAGGGCGTGCGGGTGGTCTCCGCGGGGGATGCACTCATGGTCGAGAGGCGACACAACGGTTTGTAAAGACCTTAAAACCCAGCATGACTGCCGCGAGCGCAGAACAAGACTTGCAAAATCACGGTTTCAGCCCTGGATTCATCTCAAACTGTTCACTGTGAACAACGTTTGTGCGGTAGTAATGCATTGAAGGACAAATCGTTGGGCTCGGGCCTGCTCTCACAGACCTTTTAAGCCGGAAGTAGCCACGCACGTGGCGAAGCAACGCTCCTTCCCACGAAGCGGTCCCGATCAACGATCGGAGCACTCACCACCCTCTTCGAGGCCACGCCAATGACCACAACACAACGCACCTATCGCGGCATCCCCTACGACACGGTGCCGCATGAGCGTCTAAGCCCTATCAGGGTCGATCACACTTATCGCGGTCAGCACTATGACGCGCCGCTGCGT
>QCUI01000064.1 GCA_003210775.1 Synechococcus sp. AG-679-A04 | reverse complement strand
AGAAAAATAGAGAAATACAGGGTTTTTAGTGTTTTAATCAGGGGCTTTACCCCACGGCTCCCTCAAGCCGAAGTGAGAGTAGTTTGTCAGCTTCTGCTGCAAATTCCATCGGTAACTGGTTATAAACGTCCTGACAAAAACCACTCACCATCATCGAGACCGCCTCCTCAAAACCGATGCCGCGGCTCTGCAGATAGAAGAGCTGATCTTCTGAAATCCGGCAGGTACTGGCCTCATGCTCAATGGCAGAATTCATCTGTTGGCAATGGATATAGGGATATGTATTGGCGCTAGCATTGTCTCCTATGAGCATGGAATCGCACTGGCTGTAGTTCCGAGCTCCTTTGGCGGAAGGGTTGACATGAACAAGGCCTCGATAACTGTTGCTGGAATTGCCAGCACTGATCCCCTTGCTGACAATGGTTGAGCGAGTATGTGGCCCGATATGAATCATTTTTGTGCCGGTGTCTGCCTGTTGAAGATGATGTGTAAGGGCAACAGAATAAAATTCACCAACGGAATTTTCGCCGATCAAAACGCAACTGGGATATTTCCAGGTGATCGCTGAACCGGTCTCCACCTGAGTCCAGCTGATGCAGCTGCGGGCACCACGACACTGACCGCGTTTGGTCACAAAGTTGTAGATGCCGCCAACGCCGTTCTCATCACCTGGATACCAGTTTTGAACGGTGGAATACTTGATTGAGGCATCGTCTAGCGCAATCAGTTCAACCACCGCAGCATGGAGCTGATTGGTGTCGAACATCGGAGCAGTGCAGCCCTCGAGGTAACTCACGGAAGCGCCTTCCTCCGCCACGATTAGGGTGCGTTCGAACTGTCCGGCATCTCCGGAGTTAATCCGAAAATAGGAGGAAAGTTCCATCGGGCATTCCACGCCCTTAGGGATATAAACGAACGTGCCGTCGCTGAAGACTGATGCGTTTAAGGCAGCAAAGAAATTATCGTTGCTAGGAATCACAGTACCAAGATAGTTTTTAACAAGTTCAGGATGCTCTTTCACGGCTTCTGCAAAGCCGCAGAAGATTACTCCATGCTCCGCAAGTTTTTCTTTGAATGTTGTTGCAATCGAAACGCTATCGAATACAGCATCCACGGCAACATTGCCCAATCTTTTCTGCTCATTTAGGGGAATACCTAGTCTGCTGAATGTGTCGAGCAGCTCTGGATCAACCTCTTCTAGGCTTCGTTTCTTTTCCTTCGTTTTGGGTGCCGCGTAGTAAATAATGTCCTGATAATCAATCTTTGGATAGCCAAGTTTGGCCCAGTTGGGCTCGTCCTGCGTCAGCCACTGCTGATATGCCTTCAGGCGGAACTCAAGCATGAACTCCGGCTCTTCCTTTTTGGCTGAGATCAAGCGGATCACATCTTCATCGATCCCTTTTGGAATCTTCTCTTCCTCAATCTCCGTGACGAATCCATATTTGTAGGGTTGATCAACGAGATCTTCAGCAGAGGATGCATCGGATGTATTTTTCATAAACTAATGACTTTCCCCGGAATCTTTGTAATGAGAGAGATTGGTCCTTTAATTAAATAAATTCGTTGCTAGACGATCATTAGGGCTTGCGACAAATTGTGAATCCCTATTAAACTAATCAGAGTGACTCCAATGGGCAGCATGCAACTGATACGCACTTATGGATCATTCAGTATGTAGGCAATATTGTTGTGTTGATGCGGAAAAATAGTTTGATGTTATTAAGGCAATGTATGAATCTCTGCACAGTCAGGAGATACCGCACACAAATAAATCGAGCAGGTGTTTTCATCCAAGGACTGGTTCATAATGGATTATCTTCGCTTTTTGTTGGGAAGCTCTAACTTCGCGAAATACTTGTTAACGAATTACGTAAAAGCGGATGCAATGGCTACGATTTGGCAAATTTAGTTATCCAATTTTGCCTTCGCAAGTCCGCTCCAAAATGCGATTAACCGTCAAAGTTGGCTTTGTATGCGGACTTTGCTGCATAATGGCAGCTTGTCAAGAAAAAATACCAGCTCCTCAAGCATTCCCGGTTGCCGCGACAAGGGTTCAAGCAAGACAATTTGCTGAGATTATTCAAGCTGAAGGTACACTTGTTAATCCTGGATATATTGAGCTAAGGCCACAAGTGAGTGGTTCGATCACACAGGTATTGGTGAATGAAGGAGATCCTGTTCGAATTGGTCAAATTTTAGTTGTTTTAGACAACGCGGAACAGATGGCTGAACTCAGAACAGCTCAAGAAGAGTTGAAAGAGGCCTTGATTCAAGCGAAAAGGTGGAAGCAATTAGCATCAGTTGGTGGTGTACAAAAAGAGCAAGCTGAGGAGAAGCAAATTGCGGTTGTTCGAGCCAAGAGCAAAGTTGTTGCCAAACAAGAAGCCCTCAATAAGAGGTCAATTCGATCACCTATTAATGGTGTGATTGGAGATTTAACCGGAGTTAACCCAGGTCAATATCTGAAGCAAGGAGGCGACAGCTTTTTTGTAGTCAACAACAAAAATCTTTCAATTGATCTTTCTGTGCCTGCACTACAAGCAAGCAAGATCAAGCTAGGACAGCGAGTACAAATGCTTGATGAGTCCAATTCCAATGTTGTTGGAGAAGGTAAAATTACTTTTATTCCTCCGTATTTTGAAGCTGACACAAAGAATGATTTCTTGGCTTTGAATACTTTGAGGGTTAGAGCAGCATTCGTGAATGAAAAATCGGGTTTGCGTCCTAATCAGTTAATTCGCTCAAAAATTGTTATTGGTAGCGAGAAACATCCTGGCCTACCTGCTACAGCAGCGTTGTTTAAAGCTCAGCAACCCTATACCTATAAACTCATTCCTATCCAATCCTTTCTTAAGGATAAAGATGTTAATCCTCAGCAGAAAGACTCATTGATGGCGTTGCCTTCAAGTACCTTGATTGCTGTTGATACACCATTGAAGCTAGGAGCCCTGCAGGATGACTATTATTCTGTATTGGTAGGTTTAAAAGCGGGTGATTTGATTGCGGTAAGTGGCTCAGCCGTACTTGCTAATGGCACTCCAGTATCAATCAAACCTACAAATTAATTTCGATTTATAAATGTCTTTATCTGATCGCTTCATCTCAAGACCAGTTCTCACTAGTGTTTGCAGTTTGGTGATTTTCATCATTGGATTGATTTCCTTTGATAGCCTGCCGATTGATTTTTTGCCTAATATTGCTCAACCCCAAGTCGTAGTTACTGCAACGTATCCAGGTGGAAATGCTTCATTTGTCGAACGCTCAATTACAGAGCAATTAGAAGATATTTTGTCAGACACACCTGGAGTTGATTACATTACTTCAACTTCCAGCGCTGGTAGAACTTCTATCACGTTACACCTAGAACCCGAAACTTCAGCTGATACTGCATCATTAGATGTTCAAAATCGCGTTCAACAGGCAAAGTCAAATCTGCCAATGGTAACTCAGGACCAAGGAATTACTATTTCTCAGACGACAGATACAAAAATCAGCGGTTATTTAGTAACATCAACTGAAGGTCAATACGATGCTGCTTATTTAAGCTCTTTAGTTAAGGATCAGTTGCAAAAACAACTTCAATTGATTTCTGGTGTTGGCAAGTTAGGCCTTTATCCATCTAAACCTGTTTTTCAGATTTCAATTGATCCGAACTTAGTTCGCTCCTATGGCTTAAGTGTTGATGAAGTGAACAAGCGCATAAGGTCACAGAATTATCCTTCTTCTGGCGGCTTTGTTGGTGCTTTTCAGGCCGGTGATACGTCTACATATAATTACTCTGTCATGATTGAAGGCAGTGGCTACATTCAATCAATAGCCGAATTTGAGAATATTGTTATCAAGCGACTGAATTCTGGCGCTGTATTGCGGATAAAAGACATTGGGGACGTTAAATATATTGCGAGTCCAGAATATGTGATTAAATCCAGTCGTGGTCACCCAGGAGTCTATATCGAAGCTTCTCTCAAGTCAGGAGGTAATGCTGTTGAGGTTGGTAAACAGATTGAAGAACAGATTAAGGAGTTTAAAGCTGCTGCTCCTACGGGAATCAAAGTCGTTCAATTCATGGATCGTAAAGCATTTATTTTAGATTCCATTTCGAATGTTAAAGATGCACTTGGGCTAGCAATCGTTTTGGTTGTTCTTGTTTTGTTATTGTTTTTGCAAAATTGGCGTACTATCATTATCCCCGGCCTGGCAATTCCAATATCTATTGTAGGAACATTTGCGTTCTTGAGACTTTTTGGCTTTACTTTAAATTTCCTTACGATGACTGCCTTGGTTCTGGCGACGGGGTTGGTTGTTGATGATGCAATTCTTGTCGTTCAGTCAGTGACAGCCAATATTGAGAAAGGAATGACTTCGCTAGAAGCAGCCTTTGCATCAATGAATGATTTGTTTGGAGCGATTGTATCCACTTCATTAGTTCTGATTTCATTGTTTCTTCCTGTTACGCTGATCAGTGGCCCAATTGGCAATATTTATATTCAGTTTGCAGTCACGATTATATGTTCTATTGCAATCTCAACTTTTAATGCTCTTACGTTTTCGCCGATGATGTCAGCTCTGCTGTTGCGTCCAGGGCGAATGAAGCCAATGCCACCATGGATAACAGCAATTTTAGGCTCTCTCATTGGGCTTTTCGTGGGCTCTTTCATTAAGGCTAGTTTTGGAAGTCTTGCCCTACCGATAAGCACTGCACTGTTTGCCTTTATCGGTTTCAAAATGGAGTCAGTTTTTAGAGGCTTTAATCGCTTTTATTCAAAAGTTGAGTACGCGTATCAGAAATTATTAGATTGGTTTTTGCAAAAGAGAAAATTGGTAGGTTGTTCTCTGTTGCCTCTTGCATTGCTCACAATTTATCTATTAAGGATCATCCCTGCTGGCTTAATCCCACAAGAAGACATGGGTAATCTATTTGGCTTTATTCAACTCAACCCCGGAGCATCAATTGCCGCAGTCCAGCCTGTGAGTGATCAAGCGAGAAGCATATTAACCAATGCAAAAGAAAGTAATCAATCCGGGATCTCTGATTTTGTATTGATTGAAAACAATGACGGTTCTATGTCTTTTACTGTTAACTTACTTCCTCTAGATCAGCGTCGCAAAATAAGTCAACAAATTGAGAACATATCCTCCAGTCTTTCGGCCAAGTTTGCAGGGCTTCCTGCAAGATTTCCGCCTCCAATTGTTCAAGAGCAAATGATTCCTGGCCTAGGTAAAGATTCTTCCTTGACTATTTCATTGACGGACGAAAGTAATGGCCGTTATTCGATTGACCAATTTCTTGCTTTAACCCAACAATTCTCAGCAAAAGTCTCCCAAGAGTCTTCAATTCAAAATATTTCAACCCGGTTTTCTGCTGATAATCCATCGTATCAAATCAACATTGATCGATCGTTACTTGGTGCTCTTAACCTCAATTATCAGGATGTTGTTACGACAATAAGTACGCTTGCTGGTAGCTCACGTGTTACTCAGACATCCTTGGAAGGTGGGCCAAAAGACATTATCCTCATCAGTCAACCTAAGGAAAGAAGCACGATTGATCAATTAATGAATTATGGGATTAAGGCTTCCACAGGTGACTTCGTTTCATTGAATGAGGTGGCTACCTATAAACTGGTAACAAGTCCAGGAACGATCAATCACTTTAATTTTCACCGTTCAATAGAGTACAGTATTGTTCGTGGTCAAGGATTCTCTACTGGCCAGGTCATAAAAGATGTTGAAGAGGTTTTCGCTTCTCTTGGTTTCAATGATATCGGTTATCAATTTACTGGTTTGACCAGGGTTGAGAATAATTCTGGCTCTCAAGTTTATTTCCTGTTCTTGATGGCTGCATTGACTGTGTTCTTGGTGCTATCAGCCCAATATGAAAGCTATATTATTTCAATTGCCATTATGATTACAGTCCCAATCGCTATCTTGGGTAGCCTTTTGTTTGTTAAGCTGCGTTCTATGGATGTCAATATTTTTTCTCAAATTGGGCTTTTGATGCTGATTGGTCTTGCCGCGAAAAATTCAATTCTTGTTGTCGAAGCCGCAGATCAACGAGTCTCTGATGGAGCAGATATTGTTGCTGCTGCAGCAGAGGCAGGGAAGGAAAGGCTTCAGCCTATCTTGATGACTTCTGTTGCATCCCTTGCTGGTTTTTTACCGCTTGTTATTGCGCAAAATGCTGGAGCTTACACTCAGCAAGCCATTGGCACGGTTGTCTTTGGAGGCCTTTTGATGGGCACCACGCTGTCGTTGCTTGTTGTTCCACCGGTCTACGTCATGATTAAAAACCTAGAAATTCGAATCTTTTCGCGAAGTACGAATGCCAGCGTTTCTTGAATGAGGTTCTTCTGCTCTTTATTCGTTACGCTGAACCGATGATCTCTTTCAATGCTTCTTATCACTTAACCATTAGGCGCCTAATGATCAGCTCGTCAGAGTGTCTATTTCGAATGGTTGCTGGAATGGCGGGAATGTCGCTTCAGCCCTGACAATCTCAGCCTCTCTCTACCCCACTCCCGCACTTGGCACGCTGCCGATCCAGCTTGCGTTGTATTCTCGGCGTGACCCCGAGCTCAGCACTTCGCCACATTCGATTCGTCTCACGCGTGAAGTGAGCGGCGAGTTTGGGTGAGTGAATCACCAGCAGAGTTTCGTCGTTGGTGTGGGCTGCTGCGGGTGACCAGTTGAAGCTGCCTGTGGTCACGGTTTTGTTGTCGATGACCGCGAACTTGTGGTGCAGTTTGTCGCCTCGGGCGAGGCGGGGGGTGCCGACGCCTTGTACTTGCACTGGATTTGAACGAATCGCTCAGGGATGCTCAGGACTCTCATGGGTCGATAAGCCAGAACTCAAGCCAGAAGGGCACTAGATCTCGTGATGAGACGCCCTAGGGCTAAGAAGGGCTACTGCACCGATCGATCTGGCTTGGCTTTTGAGGGGGTTCAGCCCTAAGCCTGAATCCCATGCAAGGGAGAGAGATGTTGAAGAAGCCACCCAGGGTGAGGGGCAACAACGGTGCTCTCCAAGTCAGGTTGAGGCTCGATGGGCGGGACCATTTCATCAATCGCCTAGGGCGTTGGGATGATCCAGTCGCTCAAGCCAGGGGACAAGCCATCTGCGCTGAGATCTGGCGGGATGCCCAGCAGGGCGATTTGGATCTATCTCTGAATCGATACCGCCCACTGGTGGAGGGGCGAGATCAGGATTTGCTCGATGCCCTCAGGTCATTGGCAGAGGAAAAGAAGCAAGCAAGGGTGACGCATGCTTATCGGGTGGTGAAGCGGTTTGGCTTGCCGATCAGGACCAGAGCCGAGGTTGATCGCTTTCTTGCATGGATGAAGGCAGAGGGGTTGGCAGCATCCACCCAGTCCACGATCCTCAGCACGATTCGATCTGTGCAACCAGGCAATAAGGCATTGCGGTTGGTCCAGGTGAAGGTGCCAGCAAGGTCAGTGGAAGAGGAAGTACTTAGTCGGGAGGAGATCAAGCAGGTGCTCGACGATCTCAGACGCAATGAGGAATGGTTTTACCCCTGCTTTGCCCTGTGGTTGAGCACAGGGCTTAGGAATGCAGAAGTGATTGGTCTGACTTGGGACTGTGTGCGCCTGGATGAAGGGGAGCTGCTGATCAACAAGACATTGAGGCGTGATGGCACTGCCACGCATCAAAGGCTCTGGTCAGGCACAAAGACAGGCAAGGCGCGTGTGGTGCCGTTGAGTCAGCAGGTCGTTGAAGTGCTCAAGCAGCACAGAGAGACCATGCACTGCCTGGGACTGAATATCAAGGATGGCTTGGTGTTTGTGACGCCAAGGACCCATGGACATCTTTATGACTCAGGTTTAGAGAAGGTCTGGAAGCGGTCGCAGCGACGTGTGGGACTAGTGCCAAGGCGTCTGTATGCCCAAAGGCACTCGTTTCTGAGTCATGCCCTTGCAATTGGGAATAGTCCTGCTGATTTGGCAGCAGTGGCAGGTCATCGCACTGAGGAATTGCTCAGGACCTATGCGAAGCCAACGGGACGGGTCAAGGTGCCGACATGGTGAGGCAGAGCAAACACCAGTGGATTGAGGAAAGGAGAGAGAAATTCAGATGCCCTCATTGCGGAGACGTTATTGCTTGCTCCAAGGAGGGACTCCTTGGTGTGTATTCAGCCAAGATCTTTAGAAGGCACCAGCAGGCGTGTGAGCGAGAAAAGATGAGCCGCTAACGATTCGGTCGGTCCTCCTTATAGAAGGGGCTTCTGCTGGCTGATAAGGCAGGGTGTGTGCCAATTTTTGTGGCTATATCAGGTCTCTTGAGATTGCTGATTTTATGCTCCAGAACCATTGGTGTGACTGGCTTCTATTAGCTATTTTCATGGCTAAATATGTGGTAAATATGAAGTGCACACTCTAGGTAGTTTCGCTTCCTGGCTGCCTTATAATATGTGTATCGAAGCGAGGGCAAGGCGCCTTCTCTGCGGTATACAAATTAAATACTTGCCACTGCTTATTAGCTCTGGCGAAGACGATAAACCGTCTCTAAGCCCTAGTGGTGAGAAACACCGAGAAAAACCACATCCACTCGCGTATGTCTATTCGTGTCTATCAAATCTCAGTCCACATCCACGTGCGATGACTCCAAATTCGAAACTTTCTATGTCCAGTCCATGGCTGCTGAATACGACAGTGGCTATATCTTTCTGCCTGAGCATCAATACGTTGACCCCCTGATTTTGAACGAGCTTCTTGAAGCAAATAATTCTTTCCCCTGCAATACCACTGGCAAAATGGAGGTGTGGTCAACCAATCCCAACCTTCAGCCGAAAAGTGAATGGGAGAGCATTAACTATGTTTCTTATGAAGTCCTGAAGGAATGGGAGTGTGACTCCCTCTTTGATTCATTGATCACAGGTGACTATGAAATGGGTTCTCACTGGAATCCTCGTTTCCTGAGTGTCACTTGGAGTGATGGTGATCAGGAAGATGTGGAGGAAGCCATCTCCAACCATCTGGATGCCGCCTCTTCTCAGGCTGACATTGACGAGTACAAGCGACTGAAGGCAAAGCTCGGTCTTTGATCTGAGGTCTCATGCACTCCCCAGAGCAACTGCTGCAGGGTCTCTCCGTGACCTTGCAGCACCTGGGATGGAGAAAGACTGACAGTGGGGTGTATCGCTTTCGGTGCCCTTACTGCCAACACGACAGTCATGCCGCTGGCTACATCCACAAGGGGTATCTCCATCCTGAGAAAGGATCTCCAGGTCGGTGGCGCTTTAAGTGCCATCGCTGCGGCATGGCAACGACCTTGCTGGTCTTCGTGAGGGAGCATGCAGCTCACCTGCTGCTGCCTACTCCAGAGGTCTTAGAGGCTCCCTCACCAGAGGCTGTTGATGCTTGTGGTGATGAGGAGAGGGTTACTCGCCTTCCACCTCAGAAGGGCATCTCTGATGCTCTCTGGAGGTCACGGCATCTACCGAGACATCTCTACAGGGGGAACCGAAGGACCATTCGTGATGAGCATCAAGTACATGATGAATAAGCTCTATTAGTCCTTATTCCCTTGAGATAAACCTCAGTTGAATATGACAGTAGGCTATGTATAACTGTTTCTGACTGAAAACTCTTATACATAGTGGTGAAGGTATAGGAAATTCAGACTCAAGACTCCTTTGAGTATGAATCGATTGGATCATGGGTATTGAGCTTTGATTCCGCACTGCTTCCGCATTAAGTGTGCTTGAGCCCGCTTTGGAGTACTTCTTGATTCAAAAGTGATTGCTTTCAAGCTTGAAAGCATATAAATAGATTTAAATGCTTTCAAGAACTCAAGTGTGCTTGTTGCCTGAGGCTGCACTCTTTTGATTTGGTTTGATGCCTGATCAACTGACATCACTATCTTTTCTATTAAAGAACTATGTATATCACTAAGACCCCCTCTACGAATGTCTCCTTCAATCGACGAGAAGTAAATGCTTTTCGCCAGATGGAGGAAGCCTTGATGCGTAAGACCAGATTGACAAGGTCTGGTTGTTACAAGGTCGCAATGGAGGATTTGTACTTCAAGCATTTCCCAAGACGATGAATATTAAACTAGATAAGAGGAGTGAGGCTCTTCTCAAGGAGATGCTGAGAAAGAATTCTCGTTATGGATCTGTAAATCTCATTCTCAATGAGGCATTAGGGTCTTTCTATGCTTTAGAGAGGAAGAGAGGGTTTCGATAGTACAAGTCGATCTTATGCTCTGCTTGAGCCTTACCCTCTTCAAATACGGAGTAGCATTATTATGCGGTCATGCGAGCTCACCCTTTGAAGTGCTTTATGATGGTCTGATTCAATTCTTTATTTGCTAATGAATGCAGGCTTTCGGGGTCTTTTAGATAAATTTACTTCCTTGGGAGGCGTTGCAGATAATGTCTGTCAAAGAGTAGGAGAGTATGGGCGAGGCGTATTCCCCATTGATTCATCACGCATGGTGAAGATTATGACGCCTAAGAATCTTTTGGTTAATGCTGGTAATTTATGCCTCGATGGTGATCATGTTGTGATTAAAGATAGCAGTGGTTATGCCGCTGAAGAAATTGCATTTTTAGAGTTGTACTGGAATGATTATTCGTGGGGCAATAGCGGCAACAATGACTCCGCCTCTTTTTTGAAATTCATTGTGTCGTTGGAGGAGCCGATCAAGAAACGGCTTTTGACTAGTGGGTTTGTTGACGAAACTCTTCTAAGTTATCGTGAAGATAATGATTGCTTGCTGAAAAGATTTGTCAGTGAAAGATCTGTCAAATTTGAAGATCAGAGTGTTCTTGCCCCCGTATGGGAATTCGTGAACCATAGCTCTTTTGCTGCTCCCCTAAGAATAACTCCTTATGGTGTTGAGACTCCGCCAATGGAGCCGCGTTCGGAAGAAATATTATTCAAATATAGTGGAAAAAATAGCCCTATGAGTATGTGGAAGAAGTACGGTTTTGCGTGTGAATGTATTGTTGCATATAGTGTTCCATTCAGTATTGATATAGGTAATCAGGCGCTCGCTATCAGATGCGCTGGTCGGCTTGGCTTAGATCCCAAGGAAAAAACAAGCTTCTCTGTGGACGGCGATGTTCTTTCGATTAAGTCGCTGCCTGTTGGGTGTTTGTCTAATGCTCTTCCGCGGGAAAACTTTAAGTCGATTCTGTCTTCTGTTGGATTGTCAGCTGATGTGGCGAATCGATTATTCCCCAAGATTCGCGAAGTGAATATAAAAGCCAGGCGTGATCTGATTGATTCTCTCCAGGGGTCGGGGTCTGGCGCAAAAGCTCAACTGTATAAGGCTTTGATGTACGAAATTGAGTTGATCGAAAATTCACTGATTGATTGATGCTGTAGTGGGAATAATGTTTTTTGCGAAATCTTTTCCTAGTGATGAAAGTGCTTCTATGTACGTTAAATCATTTAAAATCTCTTGGTTATGCTCAAGTGCTCTACGAGCCGTAGATTTTAGGACTGGAAGATCTC
>QCUI01000063.1 GCA_003210775.1 Synechococcus sp. AG-679-A04 | reverse complement strand
AGCCACCGGTTCCAGATTGGAGTCGCCAGGTTCTAGAACGCTCTGAAACTCCTGAGAGGACTCGACCTGATCCAGTGATTCACCGGCCATGACGAACAGCGAGCGCAAAATCTCCAGTTCAGACATCTCGGAACCTGGATCAGGTGGGGGCAGTGACTGAGGGTCCGTCGCGTCGGAACGATCAAGCTGATCATCCGCCGTAGAGGGAGGATCATTCGGCAGCAGACCCTCCAGCAGATCGGGGCGTTCCAGCGGTAAATCGAGTCCCAACTCAATATCCGGAGTAGGTGCGTCGACAACGGGTGTCTCGATGCTGCTGGAGGCGCGGTCCGCAAGATTTTGAAATTGCTGGATACGGGACTGTCGCTCTTCGTCCTGAAGGCGAACGGCCAGTACGAGCAACTGCTCGATCGTGATCATCGAGGAAGCACGCTGAACGAGCGCATCAATGCGTTGCTGCAACACCGTCTGGCGGTCGGAAAGTGATGCTCGATGCAGAGGAGAAAGAGAGCAGAGAAGATGGCGAATCGCCGCTTTGACAGCGATGGGAAGGATCCGACGCACCAGTTCCAGATACTGGGCCTGCTCTCTGTAGAGATGTGGAGCCAGAGAATTACAGCGCTCTTCCAGACGTGCAAGCTGCACGCCTGGATCGTGTGCGTGACGACTCCCAGGCGATCCCGTCAAGATCAGCCTTTCGACATCGAGGCGACTTCTGCAGCGAAGTCGGACTCTTCAATCTCAATGCCCTCACCAAGGGTGTAGCGGGTGAAGCGACGCACCTTGACGTTTTCGCCGATCTTGCCTGCTGTCTGTTTCACGAGCTCCGCCACGGTGAGGGAGCTGTCCTTGATGAAAGGCTGTTCCATCAGAGCGAGTTCCTTGAGGCGCTTGTTGATGCGGCCCTCAACAATCTTCTCCTTCATCTGCTCGGGCTTTCCTTCAAGGTCATCACGACCCATTTCGATCGATTTCTCGCGCTCACGGATCTCCGCAGGAATCTCATCCGTGGTGACGTACTCCACGCCAGGACAGGCAGCGACCTGCATGGAGACGTCGCGCAGCAATTCCTGGAACATGTCGCCACGTGCAACGAAATCGGTTTCGCAGTTGATTTCGATCAGCACGCCGACGCGGGCACCCGTGTGGATGTAGCTGCCGATAGCACCCTCAGCTGCAGTGCGACCAGATTTCTTTTCGGCGCTGGCGATGCCTTTCTGACGAAGCCACTCAACGGCTTTGTCGGCATCACCATCAGTTGCTGCAAGAGCTTTCTTGCAATCCATCATTCCCGCGCCGGTCTTGTCGCGGAGTTCCTTAACGAGCTTGGCGGATACGGCAACAGCCATCGGATGTGTTGGTGGAGGACGTTGGGACAAAAAGATCCGCCTTCCCGCTCAGGCGGGAGGGCGGCGTGAACTTAGCGGCTGATGCGACTCAACCTTGGTCGGCGCCACGCTGCTCGTTGGAACCATGACGACCTTCGTTGATGGCATCAGCGAGGCGGCTCAACACCAGCTGAACGGAACGCACAGCATCGTCATTGCAAGGAATCGGCACCTCGCAGAGATCGGGGTCGCAGTTGGTGTCAAGCATCGACACCAAGGGGATATCAAGTTTGCGGGCCTCGAGCACAGCATTGGTCTCACGACGCTGGTCCACAAGGATCACCACATCGGGGAGTCGGCGCATGTTCTTCAGACCACCGAGGTACTTCTGAAGACGATCAAGCTCGCGGCGAAGCACAGCGGCTTCCTTCTTGGGGCGCATGGCGATCGCACCACTGGACTCCATGCGCTCAAGATCCTTGAGGCGGTCGATCCTGGCCTTCATCGTGGTCCAGTTGGTGAGCATTCCACCCAGCCAACGCTGGTTCACGTAAGAAGCGCCACAACGTGCAGCTTCAAGGGCGATCACCTCGGAAGCCTGTTTCTTGGTCCCGACGAATAGAAAACGTTTGCCGCTTCTGGCAGCAGTCCGTGTCCATTTGTAGGCGTTGTTCATGCAGACAGCGGTCTGCACGAGGTCAATGATGTGAACTCCGTTACGCGCGCAATAGATGTAGCGCGACATTTTGGGGTTCCAGCGACGGGTCTGGTGGCCGAAATGGGCACCAGCTTCCATCATCTCGGAGAGAGTGACGACAGCCATGGTTGTGTAGGGGTTTCGGGTTCGCCTCCACCTGTCAGGGATGGTGTGGTGAACCGTGGTTCAGATCACATCCAGCACCCGAAACAGACAGGTGTGCGGTTTGAAAGGACCCGCCGAATTTAACAAAGCACCGGCTCAGGACAGCCCTGCCTGACGAGCTTCTCGATACAAGGCCTCTACACCGATGCGGTTGAGCGGAAGTCTCAGCAGCTCAAGTGCAAGGGATGGTTGACCCAGGCGGATCAACCAAGCCAGCAAAGGTCGCAATGTGCGTTCGTTGAGTAAGCCCCCCAAGGTCAGCAGACCCCAGAGCAGGCGATGCATCCAAGTGAACTGGATGATCATTCGCACCCTGCGACTCGGATGCTTTCGATAGAACACAAGCCCCATACGGGCGCGCTCTCGTTCGACCCTGATGAGGTCGGGGATCTGAGCAAGGCGAAACGCGGGATGCCAGTGATAACCAACGGCTTCGGGACAGCGAACCAGCTCCACTCCCATCTGGCGGAGACGTTCACCCAGTTCGAGGTCCTCCCAGCCGTATAACTTGAATCCCGTGTCAAAAAGTCCGGACCGTTCCAGCACCTGTCGATCGATCGCGACATTTCCAGTAGCGAAATAAGCCCAGGAGAGATCACGCAGCTTGTGACGCTCTCCTGTTGGATTCTCGAAATCGGCGGTGTTGATCACCGCGCCGTAGGTGAAGCAGAGACGATTGCCGGAACGCTGCCATTGCCTCCTAAGAGCTCGCGCATGACTGGCCAGGAATGTCGGCGTCACGACCAGATCACTGTCGATGAAGACGATTACATCTCCGCGAGCGTGGACAACACCACGGTTGCGTCCCTCGGCAGGGCCACCATGGCTTTGCTCAATCAAGCGGACCCTAGAGAAAGTCCCCACAGATGATCTAAGCCAGTCAGGGGTGCCATCGGTGGATCCGTCATCCACCACCACAACCTCATAGTTTTCAATCTCAGAGCAGGCGTTCTGACATTCCAAAGAACGCAGACACTTCTCGAGGATGTCGCGTCGGTTGTAGGTGGGAATGACGACGCTGATGAACATCCGCCCGCATGGTGAGCCGTAGTCAGTCAGCCTAAAGGCAAGAAAAAAAGGGGGCCTCAAGCCCCCTCTCTGAACAAGCTGTTGGCAGACAGATCAGTCGGCAGCGCCACCGTTGTTAGCAGTGCCTGTCACACCGTTGCCAGCGCCTTCACCACGGCCGTCGTTGCGCATCTTGCGCTTCTTGAATTTGCGCGCATAGGCGCGATTGCGCTCCTGTTTTTCCTTCTTGAGGTTTCTGCGCTTGGCCATTCGGGAGTCCGGAACGTCTTGATGATCTGCCCAACTTACTCAATGGCCTGAAGCAAATGGCCATCCTCCATTTTCACCAACCGGTCAGCAACATCAAGAATGCGCGGATCATGGGTCACCATCAGCACGGAACAGGATTGCTCAAGAGCGAGGCGCTTGAGTAGTTCAACGACCTCACGTCCGGTGCTGCTGTCGAGCGCTGCCGTTGGTTCATCGGCAAGTAGCAGCTGGGGCCTAGCGGCCAGAGCACGGGCAATGGCCACACGCTGTTTCTGGCCACCGGAAAGATCTTGAGGAAGCTTGCTGAAGTGATCCTCCAGTCCCACGGCCCTGAGCCACTCCCTGGCCTGATCACGGCGCCCGCGGTAGCTGAAACCCTCCAAAAGGTCAGCTCCCATCTGCACGTTCTGCTCAGCAGTGAGGCAGCGCAGAAGGTTGTGCCCCTGAAAAATCATGCCGATCCGGCGGCGAAGCAGCTGTCGTTGGCCACGACCGGCACCTTTCAGCTGCTGTCCAAACACGCGCACATCCCCCTGCTGGACCTGACGAAGCGCACCGATCAGAGTGAGGAGAGTGGTCTTTCCACACCCTGATGGACCGGTCAGTAACACCACTTCGCCAGCTGCGATCTGAAGTTCCACCGACTGAAGAACCTGTCGACGCGTTGAACCACGCCCATACCAGTGGCTGAGATTTTCAATCCTCACCGTGCTGATGAGATCAGCGCCTTGATGTTGAGCTGGCTGAGAAAGAACCGTCATGGCCTCAGAAAATCTCCGCTGGATCGGCATCCACCAATCGGCGCATGGCCAAACCTGCCGATGCCATACACATCACCAGGATCATGCTGAACACGGTCATGGCTCGGCTGAAATCCATGGCCACAGGAAGCGCCGTGGCACTTCTCACGAGCAGATAAAGACCCTGCCCGGCGGCATAGGCCGGCAGATATCCGAAGAGAGCAAGTAGAAGCCCCTCCCGAACAACAACACCAAGCAGTGTTCTGAGCTTGTAGCCCATGGCCATCAACGTGGCGTACTCCGGCAGATGGTCACTCACATCGGAATAGAGCACCTGATAAACGATGACGCAGCCGACAACGAAGCCCATAGCTGCACCCAAGGTGAAGATGAAGCCGATCGAGGTGCTTGTGCGCCAGTAGTTCTGCTCGAAATCGATGAAACCCTGCTTGGTGAGGACAGTGACGTCCTCAGGCAGCAAAGCGTTGAGTTCCTCCACCACCGCTTCGGCGTCAGTGCCCTGCTGCAACCGAACCAGTCCGACCTCGATGCTTCCTGGTGGAGTGTTGGGCAGAAGATCGAGAAACGTTTCGCTGCTGGTCAGCAGATTGCCATCGGCTCCAAAGGAGCTGCCGAGCTCGATCAGGCCGGCCACTCGCACCCTGCGACCAGAGATCTCACTTTCAACCGTTCGACCAGCACGGAACCACTCAGCGACGGGACCAAACTCAGGTCGCGACTTCTCGTCGAACAGAACCCGACCTTTCTGAGTCAGCACCTGGGCCTTGGGCGCCAGGGTTGAATCGACAAACAGAGGATCGCCAGGTTCGAAGCCAAGGGCAAGAATCGATCGAGTACCGCGTGTCTTGGGATTGCGCCAAAGCAGCAGATTCCAGTGCACTGGCGTGATGCCCTCCACCTCAGGCAACGCCATGGCCTGCACCAGACGACGGCGGGGGAAGCCGGCCATGCTCACGGAACTGGTCGAGCGTGGACTAATCAGAACAATGTCGGCGTCGAAGAGGCGATGAACCGTGACGCTGGCATCAAAGAGGCCATCGCGGAATCCGAGCTGCATAAACATCAGAATTCCCGCGAAACTGATGCCCGCCAGGGCAACTGCCAGACGAACCGGCTGTCGCACCAGCATCAGTGAAGCCAGTGGAATTCCACGCCCGCTCAGAAAGCGACCGATCATTTGGCGCTGAATCGGGCGATCACCTTCAATCCCGAGAGCCTTGAAACGCGCTGAGTGGAACCTGCATCCAACCTCACCAGCACCTCAATAATCCTGGCGTCCGCATCACCGGTTGGATCCGTGGACAACACCTGTCGTTGACGCACTTGAGGACTGATGCGCTCAACCGTGCCCTGAAGATCACCTTCGAACCCACCGTTCTCACTGATCAACGTGACCGTTTCTCCAAGCTTGATGCGGTTGATGTCTGACTCATAGACCTCGATCAAAGCCTCCATCGATTGACTGGCTCCAACGTCCACGACACCATCGGCGCCAGGACGCTCACCCACCCGGGCACGCAGTTTGAGAGCCGTACCATTGATTGGAGAACGAAGCTCGCTGTCGTTCAGATCAGCTTCAAGCTTTCCGCGCTCGGCGATCAGCTCGGTCCTTTTGCGTTCAAGCAGGGTGAGTTCATTCTGTTTTTCCTCAAGGACAACAACCTTCGCCGCCCCCTGACCGGCGGCCTGCGCGTAACGGGCAACCTCTCTTCTTTTCAGAGGTATCTCCGTCTCAGAAGTGCGGATCTTCGCGTCAAGTGCAACAAGATCCGCTTCTATTTTCGGTCTGTTATCAAACACAGCAAGCACCTGTCCCTTGCTCACCGGGTCACCTTCCTTGACCAGCAGTGACGCCACCCTCGGTGAGCCACCGAAGCCGCTCACCGGCGCAGCCAGACGACGCACCTCACCGGCAGGTCTGAGGCTTCCAAGTGCTGCGACCGATTCCGGCTTTCGGGTCGCCTGCTGCTCCGAGGCGGCGATTGGAGTGGATGGCTGCGGACGACGCAGCATCAACGCTCCACCACCAATGGCCAGGGCCGCCAGCGTCCCAACGCCGATCCGGATACGACGCGATCCGCTCAGGGGGCTGGTGGCTCGTCGAACAGCAGCTCCTCGATGTACCGATCCGCCCATACCGTCCCGAAGGCTTTCTCCAGAACCCGCCGCGTTTTGTCGTTGCGTTTCTGTTGCCGGCAATAGGAGACCTGTCCGTGATATCGGGCCAGAGTAGAAGGAGCACTGGGGTCATCGGGCACTGCGGCCTGCACGGCATCCCCCAGAACCTGGAGGTAATCGTCGACCAGTTCCACAAAACGATCCTCTTCCTGTTGATTAACGGGGCGGATGAATCTCACGAACGGCGAGAAAATAGTTGCCCAGGTGGGAAGGTCACGCACCTGTTCGAAGCCCGGAATCACAACGGCTTCAAGGCCACGTTCAATGCGTTCGGGAAGCTGATCACCGACCGGGGAGAGATCGATGATGGCCGCGGAGATTCCCGCAGGGCTAGCGACGATATCGGCGCCGAACACCGGCAGATCAAAGCGCGGATCTGGAAAGAAGACACAATGAAGAATCTGGAGCCCGAGTCCAAGTCGCGCGATCTCCAGGTGCAGTTTGCGAAGCCCACGGCAGGAATGCACCTCATTACTGATGAACAGGGCCTCGCCATCGAGCGTGCCGATGATCTCCTCGAGGTCACCCGACAACGTGAGTGGATTGAGCTCCGGGAAGCCGTCCCTGCACTGACGGATGCGAGCAGCCAGAGCCATCACCAGCGGGTGCATCTCCTGACCGCTCGGGGACGCTGGCATCAATCCGATCCGTAATTGCACAGAATGGGACTTTGCCACGGGACCCTGACTGCGATCCCATCCGGTCCGGTGCTCGAACACCGCACTCTTCAGAACGGCAGCAACCTTGTGACTGCTGCCATACCCGATGCAGCACTCACCTGCCTTGACTTCTGGTGTCGAGGTGGAAGCGCCTGGGAGAGAAGCGGTGAAGAGGGCATCGCTCACTTCCTTGAGCACATGGTGTTCAAGGGGAGTCGGCGTCTGGGTCCAGGGGAATTTGATCGGAGAATCGAGGCGTTGGGAGGCAGCAGCAATGCAGCCACTGGTTTCGATGACGTGCACTACCACGTGCTTGTGCCCAGCTCGGAATCAAAGGAAGCCGTTGATCTGCTTCTAGATCTCGTTCTCGATCCAGCGCTGGAGCGGGACTGTTTCTCAATGGAGCGCGACGTGGTGCTCGAGGAGATCGCCCAGTACCGAGATCAGCCCGATGACCAGGTATTGCAGACCCTTCTGGAACTCTGCTGTGCTCCCCACTCCTATGGCAGGCCGATTCTTGGCTGGGAGAAGAGCCTGCGGGAGATGAACCCTGGGGGGATGCGCAGCTACCACCATCGCCGCTATCAGGGAGCCAATTGCTGCCTGTCGGTGGCCGGAACGATTGAGGAGGATCTAGTCAGTCACGTGCTCAACAGCCCTCTGGCGGCGCTCGACAAGTTGACGGACACAGATCTCAATAAGACAACCAAACCATTACTGAGTTTCCGCTGCGGACGGGAAAGCCGAGCCTTCCCTCGACTAGAGGCAGCGCGCTTGATGATGGTCTGGCCAGTTGCCTCCGCTGACGATCAGCTGGCAATCGCCGGAGCGGATCTGGCCACGACGATCCTCGCCGAGGGGCGGCGCAGCCGGCTGGTGCAGAAGCTGCGGGAAGAGCTTCAGATTGTTGAATCAATCGATATGGATGTCACCACGCTGGAACAGGGCAGCCTGGTGATGCTGGAGGCCTGTTGCCCCGAAGATCAGATTGAACACGTGGAGAGTGAGATCCACCAACAACTGCACAACAGCTTGAAAACTGCAATCACGGATGAGGAATTCCATCGCGCGATACAACTAGTCGGGAACGGTCATCGCTTCAGTCTTGAAGCGCCTGGAGCTGTAGCTGCCAGTGCAGGCTCACAGACACTGTGGGGACGTCACCGAGACCTTCTGGCTCCACTCCAGGATCTGATGCACTGGAATGCCTCAAGCTTGCGAGAACTGGTCATGCCTCTGCTGCAACCCCAGCGCAGCTTCACCCTGATTGCCCGATCGGAGGACAACGCTTGAGCACCAGCTGTGATCTTGTTCTTGATCCGGTGACCACGACCGGGGTGCTCTCCGCCAAGCTATGGATCCGGCGGGGAAGCAGTGCTGATCCTCTCGGACAAAGGGGCGGTCACCAGCTTCTCGGTTCAGTTCTTAGCCGCGGATGCGGCCCTGCCGACCATCTGCAACTGGCGGATCTTGTTGAAGGCTGCGGCGCCGGTCTTCGTTGTGACACGCATGAAGACGGGATTCTGATCAGTCTCAAATGCCGCGATATTGATGCCAATCGTCTTTTGCCTGCTCTTGGCTGGATGCTGCGTCAGCCTCATCTGGACGAAGGTCAGATCGAACTTGAACGAGACCTGAGCCTGCAGGCCCTTCAAAGACAGAGAGAGGATCCCTTCCATCGTGCTTTTGATGGCTGGAGACAGTTGGCCTACGGCAGGGGGCCTTACGGACACGATCCCCTGGGAATCGGCGTCGACCTCGAACAGCTTCAGAAAGCCGAGCTCACCTGCCTTGCGGCAGATCTCGAAAGCCGGGGCTCGGTGTTGGCGCTGTCCGGAACCATTCCTGATCGAGCCCAAGAGCGACTGGAGGAGTGGCTCGGCACAACCAAGAGCGGACAAAGCTCCGAAGAACCTGGATCACCAATTAGAGAATCGCCTGAATTGGATCGCGACGAGAGGCCGTCCTACGGGCTTCAGGCTCTTCCCACCGAACAGGTGGTGTTGATGCTCGGACAGGCCGCTCTACCCCACGGTCACCCGGACGACCTGGCACTGAGGCTGCTGCAGGCCCACCTGGGATCAGGTATGTCCAGCCTGTTATTTCGACGGCTTCGGGAAGAGCATGGCGTCGCTTACGACGTGGGTGTCCATCACCCGGCACGCGCTGGAGCGGCACCCTTCGTGATGCATGCCTCAACCGGAGTCGACAGAGCGGAACTATCGCTCGAACTCTTGCTTAAAAGTTGGATTGAGCTGATTGAGACGAGCATTTCTGAGGTCGATCTCAAACTCGCCAAGGCCAAATTCAAGGGGCAGCTGGCTCACGGCTCCCAGACCACTGGCCAGAGGGCAGAGCGGAAAGCGCAACTGCGTGGTCTGAATCTCCCTGATGATCATGACCAGAGCTGCCTAAATCAACTGGATCAGCTGCGGGCCAGTGATCTTTGTGACGCTGCAAGCCGCCATCTGCAGAGTCCTCAACTCAGCTTGTGCGGTCCAGCGGAAACCCTGGCATCACTGGAGAAGCACTGGGGCCTCAGCTCTTTCGCGGAAGGTGCCGCGCGTTGATTAGTCCCCTGGATCAACAAGAGCATTTGTCTATGAAGAAACATCGGAGCCAGATGGAGCGTCCTGATTGGAGGGATTGTTGAGGTCTTCGCTCACAAGCGTGAGTTGCTCGATTGACAGCAGAAAAGTGCCTCTAGCAAAACGCACCGACACCGTTTCCGCGGGCAGCAATGCCATGACCCTGCCGATCTCATCGTGGGCAACAAGATCAGGAGGCCTAAGCATCGGCATCGGATCAGCTGTTTTCAGGAAGGTCTGAGGGCGAACCAGTCGCACCTGGTCACCAATGGAAACGGACATCTCTACTGGGCAATGCATCTCTCTTACAGCAGGATGGTGCGAGCTGACGATTGCCCGTGCGGGCACTGGCCACCTGGAGCGGCGCTCTTGCCGGTTTGCTTCTGATCCTCGTCGGAAGCCTGATCCCGACTGCCCTGCTTCTGCCTCTGCCTGAATTGCCACCGGCCTTGCTGGGTCTGCCCAGCACCTGGCAGGTTCCGGCATTGCTCGTCTGTGCCCTTGTTGCGGGCCCACGAGCGGGCGTGATCGCTTCAGTGGCTTATCTAACCATCGGATTGGTGGACCTGCCTGTCTTCCACGGAGGTGGCGGTTTCGCCTATGTGCTGAATCCTGGATTCGGATATCTGGCTGGGTTCGTCCCCGCCGCCTGGTTGACCGGTCGACTGGCCCAGCAGAACGGAATGAATGACATCGCCAGATTGACCCTCGCAGCCATGGCCGGCCTGCTCACAATCCAGGCCTGCGGTTTACTCAATCTTGCTCTGGGGGCTGCACTGAATCGCTGGAATGAACCCCTGATCGAGCTTGTCTTTAGCTACAGCCTCGGCCCCCTGGCTGCACAGCTGGCCCTGTGTTGCGCAGCTGGGCTGATCGCACGCGTGACCCGTCGTGTGCTTTGGGTGGAATGAGCCTGAAGCATCCCATGAACAATCGACCAGCACGAAGCATGCGACGCGGCAGCGTCGTTGCGCTGAGTATGCTCATAGTGGTGCTGGATCAGCTCAGCAAGCATTGGGCCAGAGGTGCCCTTCTTCCAGGAGGGTCGAAGCCCTTCATTCCCGGATTGTTGCAACTGAATCTGGTGCGCAACACCGGTGCTGCATTCAGTCTGTTCCGAGATTCCTCCATGCTTCTGGGGATTCTCAGCCTGGTGGTTGCCATCGGCGTCAGCATCTGGATCTGGCGAGAAGCGCGACGCGGTCTCTGGATGGGACTGGCACTCGGCTTTCTGCTCGGAGGCACCATCGGCAATGGCATCGACCGCTGGCGGCTCGGCCATGTGACCGATTTTCTCGAACTCGTACCCATCCAGTTTCCGATCTTCAACTGGGCAGATGTCGCCATCAACCTGGCAGTCCTCTGCTTCGCCATCGACGCCTTCAGCAACAGAGATGATCAGACCAACAGCTGAGCCAAGGGAATTGGCCTCGCTGACCATTCATCAGCAGGATCAGGCTGAGCGCACCCTGCAACTGCATGGCGAGGGATATCGGATTGGACGTGATGCAGACGTGGAGATCCGCATCGACCATGCAGCTGTCAGTCGACTGCATGCCCTCCTACAGAAGAAAGGAAGAAACTGGATTCTCAAGGATCAAGGGTCAACCAACGGACTGTGGTGGCAAGGGCGACGTGTGCAACAGCTGGAGCTCCAGGACGGCGATCGGATCAGTTTTGCCCCAAGCCAGGAAGCGGATAGCCCCTGGATTGGCTTTGAGAGAGACCGCCAACGACTTCATCAGCGCATCAAGCGGTCCCTGGGGATAAGCATCCTCTGCTTTCTCGGCGGAGCAGGACTGCTCTTGGGCCTGGCCACCTTCAACGTGCCGGTACGTGGACGACTCGCCAGCGTTCGCGGACCGCTTGCCATCTACGACGGCAACAACAAACCACTCAAGTCGGTTGATTCCAATCGACATCGTGAACTGAACAGGCTGGACGCGTTTTCACCGTTGTTGATCGATGCCTTGCTCAGCAGCGAGGACAATCGTTTCTGGTGGCATCCAGGGGTAGACCCGGTCGGCAGCTTGCGTGCCTTCGTGACCAACCTGACCGGAGGAAGGGTTCTCGAAGGGGGCAGCAGCCTCACCCAGCAACTGGCACGA
>QCUI01000062.1 GCA_003210775.1 Synechococcus sp. AG-679-A04 | reverse complement strand
CCTCCGCTGCCAAGTTATTGAGGGATTCGCGGTGGGCAAGGTTACTGTCAACACTAAAAAACCCCACTCGTGAGAGCGGGGCTTGCGATTGATTGTTCTGCCGGGGGATGGATCAGCCACATTCATCAAAGACCGCCCTGCTTTTCCTCTCGTTGGTTTTGTATCGCTTTCAGCCCATAGGCATCAGGCTCCCCGGCATGTAATCAGAAGACGTCAGGTGTAGTGAACATCGTTTCGATGACTTCAACTGTGGAGGTGTAGTCATTTCCCCAGTTTGTGGCAGGAGCTTTCAGAGATACTGCCATGCGATCCATCACAACTGTTCCGTTAAAGTTGTCGTAGTGTTCTTCACCCCAATTCGTGGCGGGATTCTTGGCATTGCGTAGATCAGATTCCATCTGCTTGAGCTGAGAATCAGAAAGATAACCGCCGCCAAGATCTTCTCCATTGGGGTTGATGATGGGATCTTTGGCATTTTTGAGGCCATTAGAGAGCTGATCTTGCAGCTTCCAGGTCATGAAACCACCTTCGCCGCCGCCGTTGTCATCAGGCGCAGGTCGTCCAGAGTTATTTGCAGGAGCTGGGTTATCTTCACCAGTGCATTTTGGAGGCACTGGCTTAGTTGGCCTGTCATTGGCTTCATTGAGTTGATTGGAAGTATCGATCGCAAGGCATTCCATTTGATCCTTGGCATTTTCGTTGCAAGCCTCTGGATCCTTATTGCATTGTCTAACAAGATGATTAAGTCGTACTACAGCGTATGCATTTCCCGAGAAGGCATCCTCAAGGGAGCGTCCACCATATTTGTCATCATTACCAGCCATGCCCTTACCAAAATCGCCAGCAGAGCGGAGGCTGTCTGATCCAAATTGACCATCATTTTGCTTGCCTATACCTCCAAGAATGGAATCACGGCCAGCAAGCCTATCTCCAAAGGAACTTTCAAGAATAGAGTGTCCACGATTCAGGCCTGATTCTTTGAGGATGGAGTGACCGTGATCCCCGAAGTTGACATCAGCGAGGTGCTTACCAACGCTGTGGTTGGTGAGGATTTCCGATGTATTGGTCAGATCAGCCTGATGCTCTGTGGAAGCAGTGTTTTTGAAAGCGGGAACTTTTTTGGTGGTGGTGACGTTGCGGAGTGTGGGGCGAAAGTACTTGAAGGACATTGTTTTGAGTGGGTTGATGAGTGTCGTGGGATCTCTCCCTCCGATGCACTCACCATCTCCGGATTCAGCGTCTGACTCATTGACCTGGCTCAAAAAGAGCTGTGATCTTGCTCACAGCCCCTTCAGAGCGATGGGAGTGAGTAAGTCATCTCAAGTGGATTCATCACTGACACCTCCCCTGATGGCATCACCGCCATATCGATCGTTTGCCCGGGGGGAGGGGAGGAGATGACATGGTCTTACATCGCACATCACCATCGCCGGGTTCTCAACTGCACCTCCCTATTGCTTCGCAATAAGGTCCGAAACAGGTCGGACCTGAGGTCTCATTCCTAGATCCACTGATGTCACTGATTGGTTGCTCTTCTATGAGTTCGGATCCAGGCAGAACCAATCAGCCGTGGCTGTGACCTCAGCCAAACTCCCTGCGCTAACGCCCGGCCTCCAGCAAAAATGAGAGCACCTGCCTGATGCTGGGCTTTCAGGCCAATAAAAAAGACCCACACCAGGCGTAGTGCCTTGGCCGGGTCCGGGTGATGGGGAAGTCCAGTTTGCTACCGCTAGCCGTTCGCGTCAACGCTGCATATGGTGTCCCGTGCATGCCAAATATGACTTTGTACACCTAGATACAAAATTCACGGAAAGTCTGACTAATCTTTTCTCATCGGCCGGGTGATGGGGATTGTCCAGCCTTTGTAATTAAGTCGCCGCTAAAACGGCGGCTTTTTTATGACGTTGGCTCACGGCCCATCAAATAACAACCCTCTCCACTTCGACGGGAATTGACTTCAGCCTGTCTTCGGAATCTGTTGGGTCTGACAGCCATCAGCATCGGACTGTCAGCTAGTGATGACTCGAAGAGGTTGAGCACATGGAGATGGCTACGAAGTGGGTTCCCTCGCTTTGACCAATCGTGCAGATGTATCTCGCGGACTGCCTGTTTCCAGATATTGAAAGCCAGCTCGCTGCCTACAAGAGCTTTTGCGAGTTGTGGGATTCAGGTGAGATGGCAAAGGCTGACAAGTTTCCAGGCTTTGAGATGTTGTTTCGCGTTCATGCACCTGGTGCTGGCCGTGTAACGGCACTCTTCAAGGCTGAGAGCGATGCACAAATTTTTGAGCACTTCGCTCCTTGGCGTGCCCAGTACGGAATCGAAATCGATTTCACCCCAGTGGTCGGATGCCAAGACATTGTTGACCGTCATAAAAAGCTGTTCGCAAAAATGGGCTAACTCGCCATATCAGGCATGAACACGGGGCAACACCACATGGTCAATATTGCCCCAGACCCACTGCTATCACAGGTTCAGAAAAGGCCGTGGATCCTGATCGAAGCGATGCTCGAACGGCAGTGCAACTGGATGCTGATCACCATCCTCTGCGGCAGTTGACTCGAGAGCCTGCCTCAACAACCTGGCGCTCTCCAGCGGCATGTCCCGCGGTACGGAGATCCTGTCGCGCAGATAGCGCAGCGCTGACGCCGAACCCCTCTCCGGTGTCACGGGCTGTTCAAGAATCATCGCCGTGAGTGCGGCCCGCAGCGGTTGGTCGAAATGATCCCCCAGAGGATTTCTGGCCAGGAGAGTGTTGCGATGCCTCAGCACCCTCTCCAAAGCGCGTGCCCGCGCAGACACCGATTCACCTGAGGAGCTCCAACGACGTTCAAGCTCATCGAGTCCTGAACCGCTATCCACCGCTAGAGCCATACGCTGCTGAGCTTGGTTGCCGTCAACCCAGCAACCACCCATCTGCGGCGGCAGATCATGGGCATGGGTATGGACATCGCTCTGCGTACCTCGATAAGTGTCGAGCTGTTCAAGAGCCGTGAGCCAGCGATCGATGAGCGGGTGTTCCCGACGCAACGCGAATCCCTTGAAATAGGCGAGTGAGGCATTCATCCGTTCCACATAGGGAATGAACACAAGGTCAGCGGTGCCAGGAATCGAACCATCAGGTGCATCGGGATCCAACCAGCGCCCTCCACCGTTGGCGAGTGCCTGCTCCATCTGCTTGGCAACACGCTGAAACTGATCACGGGCTTGAAGCTCCTGTCGCTCTCCGAGACCAGGAGTGCACAACCAGATGCACCAGGCCCTAAACAGCAGACGTTCCAAATCCCGAAGCCGACGGACTCGGCGGTCGGCCATGGGAGCGCCGACAGGTCCGAAGCTGGATTCCAGAGCCTCCAAAATGCGATCACTTTCCGTTATCAAACGTCCATCCAGCTCCACAGCCGGCAGCATCCCGGATGGAACGAGGGCAGTGAACCAGGGTTCCTTTGGGCCATAACAGCGCATGGTCACTTTGCGAATCCGGTAAGGAATCCGGCGAAACTCAAGCCAAAGCCACACTTTCTGACAGTACGGGCACCATGCGTGGTGATCGCGGAACAACGTGACCCGAACCGAGTCCTCAGGCTGACCAAACAGGCGCAACGTGGCCTGAGCATTAGCAGGACCATCGATGCGCTCGGCTGCAGGCGGAGCAAGTGCATCCAATGCAGACCAGCTGAGTACCTGCTGAGGCACTGCGGGATCAGCCATGGGTCCTGCAACAAACAATCAATCTCATGCTGGCGTGCCAGCAATCAAAGGGTGACTGAATTGCACCAGGAAGGTCAAAAGGACGGTCTCCAGGAACGAGACACGATTTCAAAGCAGACATAACCCAGCGGAGCCCAGGCGATGGCACCAGTCTGCACAACCTCAAGTCACGTTGTGAGCAAGATCACAGCTGTCGTTGATATCAATCAACGCATCAACCTGAAATCAGAAGGATGGTGAGATCACCGGAGATCAAACTCCACAACACTCTCCTTCCATGTTCAACACCAATTCGTTTTTTCTGAACCATTTTCAATCCTATTTTCAAGCCCCGAGAAGACGTCGCTTCCAAACAAATCGATTCAATAAAGCAGAGCAGCTGGACAATATACGCGGCGAGCAATACGGACAGGAAGCCAACGAGTTCGAGTCACGAGCACGGACCCATTTCAACCCTCGACTTAATGATGAAGCACGCTTTGAGGGAGATTCAACACAGTGGTCAAAAGTTGGTCACAGACCACAAAGCAATGGAAAACCATGGTCAAGATCATTCAGAAGCCTTGGAGTTGACAGGGATCCAATTGAGTTCAAAAGCACAGGCAATACTAACTTCATCAAGTCAGGCAAAGCTCCCAAAAGCTTGGGCCAAGGCTTTGAGAAAGCAAGTAATGAGAAGCAGCGAGATCCTTTCAAAAGCAATCTCTTAATGCACAGCAAAGCCAATGGAGCAGAAACCGAGACAGAGACAGGTAAATCACCTGCGCTCAGCAGAGGAATCATTCAGGATCATTTTGTAGGAAGACAAGACTCCAGCAATGTGATCACACAAGCTGCCATCGGTCGAAACAACCGCCAAACAAATCTCATCAGAAAGGAACATCACTTTGACCACCATCTGAATCTGGATTCAATATTCGGACCACAACGTATCTTTGACGCATCAGGTGATGCATCCAAAAAGGAAGTCTTTGAAGATGGTGCGCTAGAAATCAATTACAACAACACTTACCTCAATAACCTTAAAAACAATCAAGCCCCTGAAATTAATTTGATGGGAATGGAGTTCAGCTGGGTTTCAGCAACAGTTTCTGCCACCAAAACATCCACTGGCGAAGTTGTCGATCTTGGCAGCACCACTCTCAACCTTGATCAAAGCAGCTTCTACGTGAATCTCAAGGATCAACTGGAAGCATCTGACAGCTTACTTGATCGACGCAGCACATGGAATATTGACGTCGATATTGATGCAACCTACGCCAATGGGCTCAACATTAATCTCGAAGATTTCAATGAAAACATCACCATGATTGATGCTCTGGAAGTAGGAAGTAGTTATCGAGGTGACGTCACCGCAAATACATTTACTTACAACAATATAAGCTGGGGCGACTCCTACGACTCTGGCAGAATTTACCGCGGCCGCGGCGGCACAGACACACTCGTTCTGGATGGAATCGAAAAAAATGACATCCTTGAATTCAACGGTAGTTCTGTCAACCAACTGGGTGAATCGGCAGCCGGCGGAGCAGCACTTGGCGAACAAGCCTTCTACGGCGGCACTGTCTTTGACGTCCTCAATCTCAACAACGGAGACGAGCTGTATCTGCAGGGCATTGAAACAATCTCCTGCGAAGACGGAGACATCCGAGTCCGCGCCAATATGAGTGATTCCACCAAAGAGCAGTGGAACCTCCAGGCCATGGATGTCTCGGGTGCATGGCGATATAACCGAGGCTCCAGTGATGTTGTCTTGGTTTCATTAGATAATGGCATTGGCGACATCGCTGGTAATGCTTCAGACATTCACGATGAAATCAGCCACGTCAATAATAAAACCGCTAAAAACAATAGGGACTTAATACACCATGGACACCAAGCCATGAGCGTGATGTCGGCCAAGCACGACAGCCAGAACCTGGCTGGCATTGCTCCTGGCAGTGAACTGTGGGCTTACAACGTCTACGACTCTGGAACACAGCTTTATGATGCGATTGAAGGAGCAAAAGCTGATCGGGAAAGCAATCAACGTCTGGTCTTTCAAGGTGGGATCCAAGGAGATTGGTGGTCAAACGGAGCCAGCCAAGCAGATATGCAAATTGCCATTGATGAAACGGAAGATTACGGATTCTTCGCAATGGCAGCAGGTAATTATGGAGACAAAACCAGCGTCGCGGGAATTGCTCAGGCCGAAGCGACCAATGGCAATGTCGCAAGCATTGGTGCCTTAGAGCACAGCGGAGCAATTAACGATGTCGATGGAATCACTAACTACGACAATCATGAACTCGCCGCCTACTCCAATGCTGGAGCAAATTTAACTCTGGTTGCCCCTACTGATAGTCCTTCCATTAATGGTGATGGTGACATCACCGACTACGGCGGCACGTCTTGCGCAAACCCCAATGTGGCTGGTGTTGCGGCTCTAGTTTGGTCTGAGAACACTTGCCTCTCAGGCAGCGACGTGCGTGATCTTTTGACCCACAGCGCCATGGATCTTGGAGATCTTGGCCGCGACATCACCTTCGGCCATGGCTTGGTTAACGCTGAAGCCGCTGTTCGCCGTTCTCATGCACTTGCAGAGAACTATGAACTGGCAAGTTTCTATACCAATGACCAGTTCCTGGTCTGAGTGAGCCACAAAGCATCACACAGCAGCAAGGACCACCCCAATGGGGTGGTCCTTTTTTGAATGCATCAGATTGGAATGCATCAAAACTCTCAGACCAGCGAGAGTCAGTCTTCGACTGAGGAACAGTCGATCAGCACATGTCTGTCATGACATCCTCGAAACAAAGCAACACCATCACTCCCGCTCGATTGAACCGTGAACGTGGATCACAGCGCATTACTGGATCTCGAGAAGCAGGCTCGGCAAGCCGGTTCAGGACTGACCGCCAGCGACCTAGTGGGGTGCTGGCGGCTGAACACCATCTGGCCCAAGGGACAAACCGAAGCCAGTGTCCTCAACGGCTGGCTGCTACGCAGCATCGGTGCCTGCCTCGAAATTAGGGGGAGCTCCGACGATGGGCTTCAACTGCGCAACGCCGTGAACCTGTCAGGTCTCACCCTCCAGTTCACAGGCCCAGGCGAACTGAATGGCCGCCAACCACTGCTGAAATTCCGCTTTGAGCAGGTAGAACTGCTGCTCGGCCGCTTCACGCTATTGAAGCGGGAGCTGCCATCACCGCAAGAAGGTCGGGAGCCGTTTTTCGCTCTGATCAACCGCAGCCCAGAAGGGTGGATGGCCGCGCGAGGCCGGGGCGGTGGGCTGGCGTTTTGGACGCTCAGGGATTAAGGCGCTGCTCAGTCCAACCATCCTGAACCGTCCAGCAACGGCGAAGGTGGGGATGGGGCTTGAGGTCGAGCTGCTCAACACGATCCAGGGCGATGCGCATGATCAGCAGGTGATCGGAGATCGGCTCATCATCGGCAACCTCCTCTGGCCAGGGCCCTTGCAAATGAAAGGGTTCACCAGGAGACGGCCAGGCCCAGACCATGCGACCGGAGGGAGACAGGCGCTGCCAATGATCGAACAACGCCTCCGGTTCCTGCTCAGCACTGACCAGAACGGCAGTGCCACGGAGACGAAACTGCTCTCTGGCCTTACGGAACAACCAGCACAGTTCAACTCTCGGCTGGCTGATCAACTCAGAAGGCTTGTCACTGCGAACGTCAGTGAGCAGCTCCAGTTCCCCTGCAGGACTCCAACCTCGAAATACCAAAGTGCGCACACGGGGTGTTCCATCCGTTGCAGCAGTGGCCAACTGCAGCCAGGTCGCTCCAGAAGAGCGTCCCTCTCGTTGACGAGCGCCACGCACAAGAGCACGCCAGGGAGGAAGGCTCATCGCAGTCTCCTGATCAATCGGCATGATTCAGCCAGGGATCGAGGAACGCGAGCGGGCGCTGCATGGTTGCCGAATATCCAAGAATGCCTCGATCGCGGTAGACGTAGAGCAAGGAATCGTCGCTATCCAAAAGGAAGGTACCGCCGCGCTGCGTGATGAAACGATCATCCGGCACGTACGTCCTCCAGTGACGGAGCACCTCATTCATGTTGCGTAGCCGAACCGTTGCTAGCTCAAAAGGACGCTGAAAACCCTCGCCCCCGGCTCGGCGGAATAGGGCAGCAGGAATTGGAGGCAGGAGGCCTGTGGAAACAATTTCGTCGCCGCCGAAGCGCTGAGCAGCCGAACGGTCGCCGGTGTAACCACGCAACACCTCGGCGAGGGTTCCAGGAGAACCGATGCCGGCACACATCAGCAGAAGAGATGGCCAGGGCCCTCCAGGAGCCTGTAAACCAGGTGACAAGCCAAGGGTCTGATGCAACTGAGAATCTGGCTCCACCTGGAGAAACTCCCTTGGCATTCCCGTAAATGAACAGAAGCGCTCAGCTCCGGCATGATCACCAATGGCAATGGCCAGGGGGCGGATCCCTGCCTGCTCGAGCTTGGGTAGCACTGGCACCACAGCCTGTGCGTATTCCATTGAGTCAAAGTCGCCGAGCTGTGTGAGCAGCAGAATCAACCGCTTGAAGCCCTGGTCTTGGGCATGGCTATCTCCGATGCGTTCCAACAATGCTTCTGGTGCTTTCATATCTCAGCTGGGGACCGTATCGACTGAAGAATTGACCTGAAGTCAGCATGGTCTGTTTCGAAGGCAAACGGTGCTCGATGATGACCGCTCCCTAACGAATGAAACTTGCCGAAGGGGCGTAATCAGTGCAGCGTGGGAGCAGCACAGGCAAGGCTGACCATGGGAAGGGTCCAGAGGTTGGCAGCTCAGCGGCAGGTCACGCCCTATGAGTTGTCCCGCAACATTCTCCAGGAAGCCGGCTATGCGATCACACGCAGGGAAGAGAAGAACCCTGCTGGGCATCGCGGTTATGACGTGGTCTTCCCCTGCACGATTGATGGTCAGCAACATCAAAAGATGATGAGGCGAACATGGCTGATCGAACTGGCTGAACTGGTACTGGAAGGATTCAAGCCAGAGGAGATCGCCACCAACTATTTTAAACGGAAATTTGATTCATAACAGACTTCTATATTAAGCCTTTCCCGAGACACTTATTTCGCTGAATTAGCAAGCAACAAGAGCTACTTCATCATTCATTGAGGCATTATTTGAACGATCCCTCGTTCATAAACTGCTCAGTCTCCATCACTCATCGAAAAGGCTCTCTCAAAGAGAAGTCCCGTTACAGAGCCTCACGCCGAGAGCACGTTTTTCTGCGAACGACATTTTCTCCACCTTAGTTTCACGAATCACCTCATCAACACAGTGATTGAAATATCGAGCTTGATTCGCCAGTGGAGAGACTTGGATTGCTCCATAGATGACGGCAAAGATCAAAAGCACTGGGTAAAGGTGCGCGTTGATCAGTTCGCGTGCCTGAGACATGGATTAATCCATCACTAACTGCGCGCTAGCAACGAACACTCCATCCCGTCAAGCGATCACTCCATCTTCAAGAACCTGAAATCTGAAGTGGAAGAACAGATGGGGTTGCATCAGTAACTCAATATTAGTGGTCAACACTCCATCAACAGGGGCAGTCAACAAGGCGCAAAACACAATCAGGCCACAACACCAACATGCTGCTCAGCGATCACCGTGCGCGAATACCGCCCACTCAGATCGCCGACGGCGATCTGGCCTGTGTCAATGCTCCATTCTGAGCAAATAGGAAAGCCTGGATCAGCTCCCTTGTCTTAGGAGACAAAACTGGTTTGATGGCAATGTGTCACCCGGGAGTCCCCGCCGTGATTGGTCAAACCAGGATCTATTGCCAACAAGAAAAGGAGTTCCTGCTTGTTGAAGTTCCATCCCAGGACGCCTCATCGCAGATCAAAGAACTTACAGATCAAGGCTGGGAGATCGAAGCTGAAATCCCTGTCTGAACTACTGAAAACACTTCACGCATACTGGCCATAGAGCGTCGACACGGCAGGAGAACCTGCCAATCACAATTTCAGGCTATAGAAATCACCCGGAACGACCTGAATCGTCGTCGTCAAACTTTTGCACGGCCGAGTCAATTAATCCCTTGGTATCGGTGTTCAGAGAAGCCACAACAAAGAACACCAACGAGAGCACGCCTGAGGCTGCAATCACAACAACACTGAGATTGCTCATCTCAAGGTTGCCGTAACGAAAAGCCAGATAGATCATCGTCGGCGCAACAGCTCGAAACCGATGGACGAAAGCCCATTCGCTGGCTCTTCAATGTACGCGTGAACCGAAACGCGACGACACATGCAGCGCCAGGAGGGCAATCAGAGCAAGCGTTGACACATCTGTACTACAGCACTAGAACAGATGTATTGGCAGAGGATTCATGGCTCCTAGCTCCCCCTATGCACCGTTCAAGGCTGAGGAGTGGATGCGTGCGTCCCTGATTACCCCACGCAAACGATGCCAAACCATGGTTGGATCCAGGATCCCAGCACCCAGGAGACGAAACGGTTCCATGCCGACGAAAAAAGCTGGAACCACGCCCCGAGGACGTTCGTGGATTCAGGGAGACCTTTTCCAAACCAGGCACCACTGCTAACCACGCGCGTGCATCTGAGTCAGGACACTGCCGAACGACTCTGGGGTGAACTCCTGCGTGTCGGCTGGCTTCCATGTAGGCCCCAGTGGGCAGCTGACGCTGAATTCTGAGCAGTGCACATTTGCCCAAGACAGAGTCGTGGTCAGCCGAACTGGTAGTGCTTGCGAACGGGTTGATGAACCTGCCAGGTGCACGACAACCCTGCTGGGAACTCAACAAGATCGCCTGCACCGAATCGAACCGGCTCACCGTCGTCAGGTGTCACCGTGACATCACCCTCAAGCAGCAGGCAGGTTTCTCGTTGGTCGTAATGCCAGGGGAAAGAGCTGATTTCACAGGCCCAGACCGGCCATTCGCGAACACCCAGGGCCAGGATCACACTCTCCGGGCAGTTGGAGGTCACACAGATCATCGCGGTGTCGGTCGCGGCATAAGGAACCCATGATTGCGCGGCGCCGGCCCCAGGGATCGGGTCTTGCAATTGAACCCATGATTGGCCAGCGATGATCACAGCTGTGATCGAGTCTCTGCAGAAGCAGCCCATGATCGACTCTGGCGACTACGGCTATCCACCGAGCACCCGCAGGCAGGACTACGTGCTCGTTTTACTGCAGCTGCTCTGGCGCATGCGCTTCGACTTGCTGCTGCTGCTGTTGATCACTGTTCTTGTCCATAACGACTGGATCCCACGCAGCTGGACCGCCAACGAAAACGTGGTGCGGATCATGGGCATCGCGGCATCGATTTTTCTCGGTTTTCGCAACACCCAGGCCATCGGGCGCTGGTGGGAAGCCCGCAAACTCTGGGGAACCGTTGTGAACGTCAGCAGAAACTGGGCAGACTCACTGCGGGCGCATCTCGACAGCAGCAGGCCACCCGGACGTCAGGAACGCAAGTTGCTGCGTCTGCAAGTTGCCATCGTGTGGCAGCTCAACTTTCAGTTACGCAACTTCTGGCAGCGAGATCTAAGGGACTTACAAGATCAATTGCTCCAGGATCTGAGATTGCCCAGCACCACCAGTCTTCGCCAGCTGGGACAGCTGCGGGGCGTCTGGATTGGGGATCTCCATCGCCAAGGCTTAACCGATGGATTTGGACGTCTGCAGCTGATGCAAGTGGGCAACACCTGCACAGATGCCATTGGCGGCTTGGAGCGAATCCGCAACACACCACTTCCTGCCTCTTACGAGGTTTTCGTCCGAGTTCTCAACTGGTTGTTCGTCCTGTTGCTGCTGTTGTACTTCCACGACCTGGGTCCCGATTCACACAGTCGTTTCGGAAGCGTGATGATCGTGGTGCTGTTCCTGATGGCCGAGCGGATCGGTGCCTATGTGGAGGGTCCATTTGACGCAGATTGCAGCAGCTTTTCCCTACCCCTGGACAACATCTGCCTCACAATCAGCCACGACCTGCTCGATCACGTGACAGACCACGTGCAACACCTGAAATCCGATGATCCGGTTCGCTGGACCTGATCAAAATAGAGGCATCAATGAGGACATAGTTAGATTGCTCCCAGGTATTGATTACTGAATTCCCAGGCCACAGAACATCGATACTGATAATTCAAGCCAGCGATGCCAATTCTTTTGCAAGATGCATCAGTAATTGCTGCTCCTTCCGGAACTTTTGAAAGCAATTTGTTCAATGTGACCTCTCGATTTCGCCCACTACCAGAGATCGATAAATCATTCGCCAGAGCTCCAGACCCAAACCCAAACAGCAAGAAGCTCAGCAGAATTGCTCTCAGGATTCTCATAACCGACTGGACTGCTTCCCCAGCACTAGCCACAAAGAGAAACAGCAACCAAATCCTTGACACATTTTGATCTGCCAAGGATTGCACTGAAGCCAAGCTGATGATTGAACGCAGCAGCAGCGCTCTTCATCACTTCAAGCGACTGTGATCAACGAATGATGGCCACTGAGGCCTCATAGGATGAACGAATGCAAGGACTTTTGATCAGCATGCCTTCCATTCTGGTTCAGATCGCCCTCCCACTTGTTCTGGCCCTATTCCATATCGTTGGACCCGTACCAAGCGACCTGAGCGCTGACGGAGGACAGCTGAGCTCCTGCCCAGGCCTTGAGCACTGCGCGAGCAGCCAATGGCAGGTTGCTGATTCCTCTGCCGCTCTAAAACAGCTGTCTCAACAGATCAAGGACACTCCTCGCACTGAGATTGTTGAGCAGAGCGCTAACTATCTGCATGCCACATACAGCAGCAGGATCTTTGGTTTCGTGGATGACCTTGAACTTTCTGCAACAGATGCAGTCACTCTTGAGGCACGTTCCATCTCGCGCATCGGAGAGTCCGACCTGGGCGTGAATGCACAACGCCTCGAAGGCCTTGGCAAGACAATCGAAACCCCGGAAGCTTGAATAGGTCCAAACAAGCCAATCCAACCAAGACTGTTGTTACGGCTGGTTAGACGTGTCGCACGACATATCAACAACAGAACCCAGTCCAGCACAGGAAACACCGAAACATAAGCAAAGCCTGTGACTTTGCTTATGTGCAACCCACCTGGAAAGTT
>QCUI01000061.1 GCA_003210775.1 Synechococcus sp. AG-679-A04 | reverse complement strand
GTGAGCTGGTTGAAAGCCACCTGACCTGCCGCTCGCCAATTGAGTTGCAGGTTGGGAGCCATGCGCCAGCCCAGGGTTGTGATGCCACCAAGGGCCCTTGATTGTGCGGGATTGATTCCGAAGTACGCGAGATCCTTGAGCTCTTCCGTGCTGCTGAAGCCGGCGATTCCTTGAAGCCAGTACGCCTGACCTGTCCAGGCCAAGTTGTTGTTCCTGCCCGCATGGCCGAGGCCGACGCGCAGATATCCGGTGCTCAGGTCGCCGTCCGGGCCTCCGATGATGAGGCCAAACGAGCGGCCGTCGAGGTAGCTGTCACTGCGGTTGGCACTTAAACCAGCCTGCGCATACCAGATCTGATTGTCTGAATCCTTGAGGTTCCATTGCAGTTGTGCAAGTCCTTGGTATTGACGAAAGCTGAGGCCGTGGGCCGGCCCTCGGGCTTCAACCAGATTGCGGCGACTGGCACCAAAGGATCCAGTGATGTTCACTGAATCCCCTAAGGGCAGGGTGTAGCTGATCGAGCCGAGTGAGGCGCCCAGTTCTGGATCGCCGTCAGCGTTGAGTTCGCCGTAGATCTGGAGCAGGTCGTCATCGATCAGAACTGTTGGTTTTTGCAGCACAGTGAGGGCTCGCCATTCACCGCTGCCTGCGTTGCCGTCGTTACGAAGACTGAGATCTCCTCTCCAGGGGTGACTTGCAGCGGTCACCGTGAGAGTCAGAACTGCTTGAGTCGGGTCACTTCCCAGTTTTCCCAGGCTCCCTGAAACGCTACCGACCACAGACTGCTGCTTGAGTTGCTGCAGCTGTTGTTGAAGGCTCGGCAGGTGAAGGATCTGACCTAAAAGGTTTGAGAGGCGCTTGCGCACCTTTTGCTGGAGTCGCTGATCGTCGCTGTTGATGTGCAGCTCCACCAGGCGTCCCATCACAACAGTGAGATGACCTGGTGCGGGTTCGTCGTCAATGAAGACCCTTGAATTCACATAGCCGTCCTGCTGCAATGACCCGCTGAGGATTTCCGCGCAGCGTTTCAGCCGTGTCTGTGCACTGCTGTCTGTTTGGCACCGGCTCAACAGCTTCTGGAGTTGTGATGTGCTGTAAGGCGTTGTGCCTTTGATCTCAACGGTGCGATCGACGTCTTGCCCTGAAGCTGGTTGGGGTTGCGAGGCTCCTGGTTTTCTGAACGAATTGTCGTTTGGGGCTAGCTGTCGGTCGTCGACGTCGGGTTTGGTTTGGGGAGATTCCGGCTCAAGCTGCTGAACCGGTGCCGGGTCGGGCAGGCGAGCGGGGCCTGGTTGCAGGGGGGGAGATACCAGTTGCGCCAGAAGAAGCAGCATTGGTCTGGCACCTGAGCAGTGGGCCGAACTTTAAAGTTGAACGAACAAAATTGGCCTAACCTCTTTTTCGAGCAACAAATTCGTTGCAGGTATTCCCTGGGGGCAGCACGCAATGCGAAGACTGGGGCTGTATCCACTCGTTGCTGTTCTCGGGGTCTCTCCCGTGCAGGCAGACGTTGCCACGCGCTCTGCCAATGGACTGGGAACTCTCGTCAATGGTTCATCCAATGGCCGCTGCAGCAGTGGTCTTTGCCGGATCGATGGTGGAATTGATAGTGGCAGCAATCGCTTTCATCGTCTCAGTGAATTCGATACCCGCGGTGCCATCCAGGGTGTCTCCATTAACAGCGACGGTGTTCGCAATCTGGTTCTAGGAGTCACAGCTCCGGACGGCAGCTTCATCAATAAAAGCGTTTCACTGACGTCTCCATCGCATCTCTTTCTGCTCTCTCCCGGTGGCATCCAATTGATGCCTGGTGCTTCTTTTCAGCAGATTCCTCAGTTAACGCTGAGCACAGCTGCACAACTGCGATTTGCTGGCGGTGTGTTTGATGTGTTCAATACGCCGCACCATGCCATTTCAGCCTTGAAAGCTGATCCTTTGCCTGGAGCTCTGGGCTTGCTGCCCGGGAACTTGGGAGAGAAACGGCCCTGGATCCGCATGGAGGGAATCTCCATTGACGTTGATGAGGCTCTGCTTGTCGATGCGCCTGGCGGTCGCATTGATATGGACAACAGCCGGCTCTCGGTGAGTAACCAAGCTGGAGATGGTGGCACGCTCACCCTTGCCGCAGATCTGGTGCGTGTCGGCAAGGGTTCTGAATTGCTGGCAACCGGTTCAGCAGACGGGGGTGTTGTTCAGGTCGGCGGCAGTTGGCAAAACACGGATCCAGCCGTGCGCCAGGCAACACAGACCTGGATGCAGCCTGGCTCCCTTGTGGATGCGTCGTCGACAGGTCACGGTACCGGTGGAACGATTGTCGTCTGGAGTGATCTCAACAACCCATCCGGAGGAACGGTTGCGCAGGGAGCGCTTCTGGCTAGCGGTGGGGTCTCTGCAGGAGATGGAGGGCGAATTGAAACATCAGGTCCCTATTTGCTGGCCCAACCGGAGGCCATTGATGTCACAGCGATGCAGGGATCGGCAGGTGAGTGGTTGCTTGATCCCTACAACATCACGATTGGGAATTCAGCTGGAACGATCAATGAACAAACCGATCCAATTGGTGGTGGGCGGTTGTTTGAATCCAGTGCGTCCGGCTCACGTGTGGATGTTGATGACATCAGGACAGCACTCGGTTCATCATCAGATGTTCGGATTCTTACCGGAACAGGTAATCCTTCTGAGGGAGGAAACATCACCTGGGAATCAGCTGCAGCGCTCGATTATTCCAGTACAGGTTCCAATAGTTCCGGCAATCTCACGCTTGATGCCGCCGGATATATCCAGCTGAATTCCAACATCACAACCGGTGACGGAGGCCTCACCCTCAAGGCCGGCACCGGCTTTGTGGAAGCTGCATCGGGAGTCACCTTGGCGCTCGGAGGACCGCTCGAGGTCTCGACCGGAGATACCAACATCGGCACTACTGGCAACTCGTCTCCCGAGCTGGCCGCCACGCTCACAGGTAGTGGTGACCTGACCAAAACCGGGAACGGTCGACTGATCCTGTCCGGCAGCAGCAGCACCTGGTCAGGAAATACTGATGTGCAAGGGGGGGCACTGAGGGTGATTGGTGCCAACGCTTTGGGCACCGCTTCGGCGACGAAGGTTCAGTCCGGCGCCAAGCTCGAAGTTGCCGGTGGGATCAGCCTCGCGGAGAACATTGAGCTCTGGGGCGGCACACTCACCAATTGGTCGGGAGACAACACGGTCAGTCTCCAGGTCTTGCTCATGCAAAGTTCCAGCGTTGATGTGCAGCAAGACAGCCTCACGTTCAGCCCCAGTTCCGGCACCGCTGTGGCCGTTGATCCCGGTTCTTCGGCATACAACGCCAATCTCACGCTGGGTGGTGCCGGTGATCTGGTTGTCGATGGCGTGTTGAACCTCAAGGATGGTCAATCCACCGCCACTTATGGCGACTTTCTCCAGACTGGGACAGGCGTCGTCCGCTTCAAGAACGGCGTGCAGGTGCAGAAGGCAGAGTCCACAGGCGGTGGCACGATCTGGATGGATCAGCCGGGGGGATCAGCTGTGGTGACTCCTGCGGGTGGATCACTCTTTCTGGATAACGGCTCGTCCTTGCGCCGTGATCGCTCAGAAACGGTGACCGGTACCAGCCTTGAGCTTGGAGCCGGTGGCGGTGAGATCACGGTTGGCGCTGGTTCAACGCTGGTTTGGGATTCCCCCATCACCGGGTCAGGAGCCTTGACCAAGGCCGGAGATGGAACGCTTCGTTTCCCTGCTTCGGCGAACATCAGCTACACCGGCGCCACGCGCGTCAGCGGTGGTTCTCTGGAAGTCTTCTCCACGTCACCGACCACCGCCACGTGCACTGGAACAGGTTCGTCGAGTCTTTGCTCTGGTGGCGGCAGCAGCGTTCCCAGTGGTAGCAGCGCCAACACCGGCGGCGATGGTGAGGGTGATGGCTCGAGCAGCGATGGAGATGGTGGAAATACTGGTCCGCAACCAGTACCGCAACCCAAGCCGGACTCCGTGTCCACTCAAGAGCAGTCTGAGTCCGAGGAGGTCAGGCTCCAGCAAGTGCTGCTGAACGCCGTGGAGGATGTTCCGGTTGTTCTGCCAACCAATCAAACGGCACCATTGGCGTCTGATTCGGAAAGCTCCGCCACTGGAGCGACCATTAGGGTTGCGGCTCAGCCGCAAAGTCTTGACGCTGGTCTGCAGGTTGATCTTGGGACTGGCAGCGATGCATCGGCGGATGCAACAGCAGTCAGCGTCCAGGCTCCGGTGGTGGCTGGGAGCACTCAGGCCATGGTTCCCGAACAGGCCATCGCACAGTTGCAGCAGTCCGATCAGGCTGCCACCAGCCGCACTGCAGCTCTGCTGGGGTTGGACCAGGTTCTTCAAAGCGCTCTTCCCTCCACACCCACGGTTGAGGATCTGCAGGGTGTGCTGGACCAGGTCGAGCGCCAAGGGTTTGCCACCAGTCCCGCGGTGCTTCAGGTGCGCTTCACTTCCACTGCATCTGACAACGCGCAGGCTGGTTTTCTCGATCTGACCCTGATCAGTTCGAAGGCTCCAGTCCAGGCTCGTCGCTCAACTGTGGACCGCAAGCGTTTTGCGGAATTGCTCAAGGCTCTCTATCGCCAGCTGTCTCGGCAGGAGTCGTTGGCTGTTCACGATCCAGCCTCGCCGACCCGTCAGCTGCATGCCTTGCTGGTGGCGCCGATTCAGGATGCGCTCCAGGACCAGGGCATCAACACCCTTCTCATTGCTGCTGATCAGGGCCTCCAGGCTGTGCCCTTTGCTGCGCTCAGCGATGGGAGCACCTTCTTTGGTCTGAACTATGCCTTTGGCCTCACCCCGTCTCTGGCACTCACGCCGCTGGCACCGGCCCGGCCGTCGTCCACAGGTCAGCTTGCTCTGGGGGCTTCTGAATTTGATGGGTTGGCCCCCCTACCGCTCGTTCCACAGGAGCTTGAGCAACTGGATGCCTCAACCGGTGCTGACCGTTATCTCAATCAGGAGTTTTCACCTCAGGCACTGCTGAATAAGGCTGCCGACCAGCGCTATGCCCGTGTGCATGTGGCCACCCATGCCGACTTCCGACCTGGTGGGCCAGCCCAATCGGTGTTGCACACCGGCACGGGGCCGATGTCGATGGCCCAATTTGCTCAGCTGCGCCGCAAGCGCAGCCAGATTCCATTGGATCTGGTGGTGCTCAGTGCCTGTCGCACACTGCTTGGCGATCAAGACAGCGAACTCGGCTTTGCCGGGTTGGCACTGCAGGCTGGCGCTCGCAGTGCCGTCGGCACGCTCTGGTACGTCGATGACGTGGTGACCTCGGCATTCTTCGTGCAGTTCTATCGCTTGCTCGACCAGGGCTTGCCGAAGGCGGAGGCATTGCAACGCACCCGTCAACTGTTTGTCTCTGGCCTGATTCGTCTTGAGGGCGATCAGGTGATTGGTCCAGATCAGGCCCCTCTGCTCAAAGATCTCACGGCTGGTCAGCGTCGCCGGATCTCCGCTGGGGTGCAGAACCCCTTTTTCTGGGCCGGGATTGAGCTGATCGGTTCACCCTGGTAACGGCTGAATACCGGGGATTGCTGTGATTGAGATCACAGCAATCTGTGACCGGGGACTACCCCTTTCTCCTCAGGTAGGCGTCAATCTGGAGCAGTCAGCACCTCCGTGCCGCTGCACGTTGTTCGATGGTCCGCTTTCAGTTTGTCACCGCCGTCACCTCTTCTTTGTTGGCTGCATTGCTCATGAGTGTGTTCTCCAGCCCTGTCCTTGAGGCGGCTCCCCGCAATTCTTTTCCTGGCCGCAGGATTGGCGGGGGTACAAGGGGCGAGTGCGCGGCGCGCCCTGTTGTACATCTGGTCCCCGCTTCCAATGTGTTCAGCCCAGGGGCACGAAAGCTGATTGCTGTACTAGAGGGCCCATCTGCGAATCCTCAACCTTTAGACGTCACACTGCAATCGGCGTCGGCGGAGGGGATCGCTGATTCTGGTGCCGGCCCGCTGATGCAGAAGCAGATTCCGGCTGCGGTGAATCGCCTGGTGCTGTTGAGCATTCCTGCAGCGCCTGTGCCAATGCTCTGGGAGTCGTCTTACCGATGTGGTACCGATGGCGGAGCCGATGAATTCGGCTTCATCACATCCTCAGCTCCACCGGCCCGTAGTCTTTTGCTTCCGGATGGCAGCCCAGAGGCTCAGAACCAGCGTGTGGAGATGGAGTTGGCTTCCCTTAAAGCTGCTTGCGGCACCTCGACGCCCCTGGCGCATCTGAAGACGGTTTTTCAGTTCGATGATGAAGTCATCAATGACTCCTGGCCGGAGCAGGTCACGGTGCAGTGCTTCTGAGTTCGATCACCTCCAGCGGTTCTAAACGTCCTTTGATTAGGACCGTTCCCCATGGTTCGCTGGTCACATGAGCTGGCAAGGCTTCCAGAAGGCACTGGGTTTCACCCGATACCAGGATCCTCACCATGCCTTCATGGCGATCCTTCTCCAGGCCTTCCAGTCGAGACGCGCAGTTCACGCTGTCGCCAATCACGGCGTATTCCAATCGCTTGCTGCTGCCCAGAGATCCAGTGAGAACGGGTCCGGAATGGATCCCGATCCGCATGCGCAACGCTGGCTGCCCTTCTTTGGCGAGAGCTTCATTCAGCCTTGAGATCTGTTCCTGAATCGCCAAGGCAGCTGTCACGGCGTGGAATGCATCCATTGCCGGCCCCTTGGAGACAGGTGCACCGAAGACGGCGAGCATGCCGTCACCGGTGAATTTATTGACGATTCCGCCGCGACTGGTGACGGCATCAACGCCGATGCACATGCCACGGTTCAGCCACTGCATCAACTCAGAAGCAGTCAGCTGTTCGCTCACACTCGTGAAGCTGCAGGTGTCACTGAACAGCACCGTGACCTGCTGTTCTCTGCCCGTGAAACGCCCGTCCTTGATCAGATCTTCGCGTTGATCCCAGAGTTGCTGGGCAACAGCAGGTGAGCTGGTCTGGCCGAGCAGGCGACGCATGTCTTGTTGGTGTCTTTGGCTCTGGACCCCGCGCCTCAGGATGCCGCTACCACTGAACAGCACCAGGCCGGAGAGGGGCATGGTCAGGCCGATCCAGACTCCACTCAGCGTTAGCCCGAACACTGAGCTGATCAGGAGGATGACCGCGGCAGAGAGCAGCACCAAACTGCGGCGGATTCTTGCGGGACGTTCGGCGATCAGCACACCGAACAGCACCACCATCAACAGCAGCAGCGAGCGTTGCCAACCATGCAGGGTGATGATTTCCGGTGCACGATTCTGCAACAGACGCTGCAGAGCTTCAAGGCGCTGAGCATGCAGTTCCACCCCAGAAACTTCAAAAAACCGAGAGTTGCTGACAAAGCGGCTATGAGGAGTTTCAAACAGATCACGCAGGGAGGGTGCCACGTTGCCGACCAACACCACTCGGCCATTGATCATCTCCTGAGAGACCTCGCCACTCAGGAGAGTGGCTAAGTCCAGAGATGGGTAGCGTCCTGGTGGATAAACAGGGAGCATGGCCTGATAGCCGGCTGCATCGAGGTCCTGATAACCGCCGGATTGTTCATTCAGCCAGTGACGCTCGTTGAGCTGTTCGATCTGTCTGTCCAGGTCTCTGGTTTGGCTGGCCGTTTCTAGTAGTCGCAGTGGCAATGCTCGCACTGCCTCCGCCTGCCCGCCCACGTGAATGAGATCACGTCTCACGACGCGGTCAGCATCCATGACCAGGTCATTGAAGGCCTGTTGCCTGGCTGGTGCTCCAGGGATCGCTGTGATGCCAAGGTGTTCATTGCGTATCGAGATCAGGCGTGGATTGCGCTGAATCTCGTCCTGAAGGCAGGGCTTGGCCTGATCGCGGTAAAGGTCAAGGCCGATGGCACTGGCTCCGAGGGTATCGAGCTGTTTCAGAGCTCTGCAGAGAAGGGTGTCGTCGAGGGGCCAGCGGTAGCGCTCGATGTCGGCTTCGTTGATCCCGACCACCGTGATCGGCCAGTTCAGGTCTTTGCTTTGACCATCATTGCCTTGGTTGCGCAGGTTGATGGCCAAGTCGTAGACGAGCAGGTTGGCGGTTTCTACCAAGGGTGACTGCTGCAGGCCCACCAGCAGTCCTGTCGCTGCTGCATAGGGGATGGCTTGGCTAATCAGGCGCTGCCAGCTCATTGCTCCTGACGGGAAAGACTGAACAATCGCTGCATGCGTGTGATCAACGCGAGGCGTCGCGTTTCAGCACGTTGCTGCTTGTGCGCTTTGAGTTGCTCTCGTCGTGTGGCCATGATCGAGCCCATCGTTTCGAGAATTTCTGGCTTCTCTTCGAGCAATGGCAGCAGGTGTTTTCGCTCGATCTCGATCAAGACGCATTCGCTTTTGCAGATCACACTCGCTGAACGTGCTTCACCGGTGCAGAGTGCCATTTCTCCGAAGGCATCACTGGGCTGGAGATTGGCGATGAGCCGACCTGGCACCGTTAAGGGGCTGTTGGCATTTGTCTGAAACACCTCCAATGTTCCGCTAACGACGAGATACAGACTGTCACCACGCTCACCCTGTCTGACGATTGATTCTCCGGGTGCAAAGGTCTGGCAGCTTGCCCGATTCCCCAGGATTTCAAGCTGATGATCATTGAGGTGACCAAAGATTTCCGTTGAGGCCAGGAGATTTTGCTTGTGCTCCAGGGTGATGTCGCTGGACGGCAACTTGGCTTCGCTTGGCTTGGTGCGAACATCTCGGATTGGGTAGGGAATCGACTGATCAATGCGTTGGAGTGCGTACCAGATCTGCTCAAGCACAGTGCTTTTCAGCTGGCGCAATTCCAGTGCGGTGGTTTGCCAGGTGAGGAGGCTGTAGGTGATCGAGCTGTCGGCGAACGACGACACCCAGACCTTGGGGGTGGGATGACGAAGCACTTTGCGGTTGTGTTGAAGAGTGCGTTGCAGAAGCTCAATAGCCTGTCGTGGCGGCAAGCTGTAATCCAATCCCAGCTCGATCATTTGGCCGACGGGTTCTTTAGGCTTGAAACGGCGCAGGCCTTCAACGGCGATGCGGCTGTTCGGAACCACGGTGATTGAGCCATCGAGTCCACGCACTCGGGTTGTCATTAAACGGAGGGATGTCACGACTCCGGTTGTTGTACCCAGGTCAACCCAATCACCCTCTTCAAAAGGTGAGTCAACTTGCAGGGAGATTCCCGCGAACAGATTCTTCAGCGTCTCCTGAGCGGCAAGGCCAATGACCGCGGTGACAACAGCTGATGTGGCTGCCAGTCCGACGAGATTGACATTGAAATCCCGATGAATCACCACCATCGCTACGGCCGTGATCACCGCAAGGGTGAGCAGGTCCCGCAGAATCTTGGCCATGGGTTTCCACCAGCCCAACTCTGCTGGAATCTGCAGGATGCTCCAAGTCAGGATTCGAATCAGGCTCAGGGCCCAGAGCAGGGTGATGGTAGCTGTAAGCGAGTTTTGCAGGATCGGTAGCCCGCCGTAGCTGACAATTTCAGCGAGTTTGTTCAGCAGCGGGATGGCGATCGCTGCAATCACAGGCAGTCGTAAGGGCGGCGGGCTGAGTTGCTGGCGTTTGCAAACCCGATGGGTGATCAGGAGTGCCAAGATTGCCAGAGCGCTCAGAGTGAGAGTCATGGCGCTTAGTTCTGTAGATAGGTGCTCTGGCGCAGACTGATCTCCAGATGGTCCATCAGTCGTCGTGCTTCGGCGATTTTGAGCTGGTTACCTCGGATCGAACGCTCACTGGCGACACGTAGACGCTCCAGCAGCGATTCCGGGTTGTGTTCCATCGCCATCAGAACTTCGGCGTTGGTGTCGCCACGAACCACATGGTCTACCTGGTATTCACCCCCTGGTGCTAGACGAATATGCACTGCGTCGGTGGTGCCGAACAAGTTGTGCAGGTTGCCCATCACTTCCTGATAGGCCCCACCCAAAAACATCCCGATCAGATACGGCTCTTCAGCACGCAGCGAATGCAGCTCCAGCAGTTGCTTGCTGCGTCCATCGGCGATGAAGCGATTCAGTCGACCATCGGAATCGCAGGTGAGATCTGCAAAGTGGCCGAGCTCAGTTGGCTTCTCTCCCAGCCGGTGAATTGGCATTAGGGGGAAGAGTTGCTGAATGGCCCAGGTGTCGGGCGCAGAGCGGAAGATCGATAAGTTTGCGTAGTAGGTGAGGGCCAGAACAGCCGGTAAGGCCTGTAGTTCCTCTGGCAGCACTGCGTCCTCAGGAAGTCGCTCTACTAGTGCCCGTGCGCAAGCCCATGTGAGTTGTTCCGCCTGGCTGCGTTCAGTAAGGCTCAGATAGCCAAGCCTGAATGCAGCTAGTGCATCGTCTTTGAATTTAAGAGCATCATTCCAGGCTTCTTGAAGTCGGGACACATCTGCGCTGCCGTCATACGGAAGTGTTTTGATCCCTTCCAGAGTGTCGTGCAGGTTGCCCACGATCAGAGATTCTTTCTCGCAGGGCGCTGGTGTGGATTGCGGCAGTCCACCGGTGCCGAGAACGTTGAACACCAGGACCGAGAAATGGCTGGCGATGGCCCGGCCGCTCTCGCTCACCAGAGTTGGGACAGCCACGCCGTGGGGTTCACAGCCTTCCTTGACCGTGGCGACCACGTCGTTGGCGTAGTTCTGAAGCGAATAATTCGTCGAGGCGGCTGTGGCTGTACGACTGCCGTCGTAATCGATACCTAGTCCTCCTCCCACATCCAAATACCCCATCGGGGCTCCGAGTTTGTGAAGCTCCACATAGATGCGGGATGCCTCCTGCAGCGCGTCCTTCACGACACCGATGTCGTTGATCTGGCTACCGACATGGAAATGGAGTAGCCGCAATTCTTCCAGCAGGCCTGCTTCACGTAGAGCTTCAACAGTCGCGAGGATCTCTGGGACCGGCAGCCCAAATTTGGCTTTGTCACCCACCGAGTTGCCCCAGCGGCCGGTGCTTCGGCTGGAGAGTCGAGCTCGGATCCCTATCAAAGGTGCAGCGCCGAGTTCCTTGCTGGCATCAATGATCCGTTGCACTTCATCGGCTTGTTCGATCACGACCACCGGCCGTCTGCCAAGGCGCCTGGCCAGGATCGCCGTTTCGATGTAGCGCTGATCCTTGTAGCCATTGCAGATCAGCAACGCTTCGGGATCGTCAATGAGAGAGAGGGCAATGAGTAGTTCTGCCTTGCTGCCGGCTTCCAGGCCGAAGTGCCAGCGCCTGCCACAGTTCACTAGCTCCTCCACAACGTGGCATTGCTGGTTGCATTTCACAGGGAACACGCCCTGGTACCGACCGCTGTAGTCGTATCGGGTGATTGCTCGCTCGAAGGCGGCATGGAGGCTTTCCAGCCGGTCTTCGAGAATGTCATCAAATCTGATCAGCAGCGGCAGGTTGAGGTTGCGGCCCTGCAGACCTTTCACCAGTTCAACTAGATCAAGGCTCCCGCCACGCTCTCCCCGTGGTTGCACGCTCACATGGCCGCGCAGATTGATGGAGAAGTAAGGATCTCCCCAACGTTCGAGTCCATAGAGCTCGGAGCTGTCCTGAATATTCCAGTCAGGGGTCGGCGCTGATGTTCCGTCGCTCTCCTCACGTCCTGGTTGGTTGGCGTCGGCGAGCACCATGCGTGAGAAAGCGCAGTGATTAATAAGGCAAATCTAAGGAGCCTGCCTCAGAGCAGCAGAAACCTGCAGGTGCCTCTCTTGCTTGCCAAGGGGGCAGCTGAGCACAGAAGATGACAGGCTTCTTGCTTTTGATTCTTCATGGCCACCGAACGCACGTTCATCGCCATCAAGCCCGATGGTGTCCAACGCGGACTGGTGGGTGAAATCCTCGGCCGCTTCGAGAGCAAGGGTTTCAAGCTGGTTGGCCTGAAGCAGATCACCGCTAGTCGCGATCTGGCTGAGCAGCACTACGGCGTGCATAAAGAACGTCCCTTCTTCTCAGGGTTGGTTGATTTCATTACTTCAGGTCCTGTGGTGGCCATGGTCTGGGAAGGCGATGGTGTCATCGCTAGCGCTCGGAAGCTCATCGGTGCCACCAAGCCCCTTGAGGCTGAGCCCGGCACCATCCGTGGTGATTTGGCTGTGAATATCGGCCGCAACGTGATTCACGGTTCTGATGCAGCTGAAACTGCTCAATTTGAGATCGGTCTCTGGTTCCAACCTTCTGAGCTCAATGACTGGTCCCCGTCTGATCAGGCTTGGCGTGTTGAGGCTTGATTAGCTAACCCTCGATTGAGGTCACATAAACCCCAGGCCAGGAGCCCAGGGGTTTTTTTATTGCTCAGCTCTGTGATTGCATGCCTCTTGATTTCCTTCGTCATGAGTTGATCTCGGTGATCGAACGTGGCAGCAAAAACCGCCCTGCTTCAGCAGAGCGGTTTGTTCTGATCCGTGGCATGACTGTGCTGTCAGACCAATTCAATTGAAGGCGGAAGATCGGTGGTGTTCAACATTGGATTGGCTTCTGAGCCAGGAATGGCTGGGTTGGTCGTGAACGGGTTGAGCTGGCCATTGGATGGTTGAAGACTGGCGCTCATCTGGATTGCTGCGTCGGCCTCTAATCCTGCGATTGCTGGGTTGATCAAAGCTTGACTGAACTCTTCGCCTTTTGCCGAGGTCTGATTGGCCATATCGGGATTCGAATTCAGGCTTTGCTGCTTTTCTTGGCTAAGCAGGAAATCGTTCTGATTGATGATTCTGGAGTGCAGATTGTGTTGGCTGAAGTTGGCAATCTGAGCATCCTTGAAGATCACCAAGGCAACTTTGTCGTTTGCTTGTTGGTTGAACCCATCCGAATCAAAGTACAGCAAGCTGTCATTGCCTTCCTGTGC
>QCUI01000060.1 GCA_003210775.1 Synechococcus sp. AG-679-A04 | reverse complement strand
CACATCCTGCGAGGACATTGGAACCGCTGGCTTCAATATCCGTTATCGCTGCACCGTCAACTGGCAGTGAATGCATTTCACCAAGGATTCGATCGCTGCCGAAGCAAACATGATCTGATCAAGTGGCAGTCGCTGAGCGTCGATTGAGGCCAGCTCAATTTGCTGAGTCGAAAACCATTCAAAAAAAGTTCCTAGCAAGACGTCTTAGAAAGCCGATGCCTGAGACTTCACTCCGCTTCAACATCCACAACCGCATCGCCTGCATCGAAATCTTCTTCCCTCTTGATCTCTTTCATGGAAGACATGAGCCTTTTCACAAGGCGACTCATGAAATAGACCGTTGCTAGCAGCCAAATAATTTTGATCATGGCTTCATTATGCCCCGCTCGAAGCAGTCGAGTCAGACCATCCAAACCGGTGGGAAAGGGAGGCGAAAACACCGGTCGGGGATCAACCTGGATCGAAGCAATCTTGATAAAGACTCTTGGACGCTACAGCTATGAGGGAAGTACGGGCTTCGGCCTGTCGAAACGAACGACAAGAAGTTTTTCCTTGGTCACGCTGCCGTTCTGGTCGAAAAGTTCTGGGTGGGTGGTTTTAAGACCAGTTCTATCTTTTGATTTGAAGGATAGACGCATCAATCGAACCGCCTGAACAACCACAAAAGCGAGAAATGCCGTGTAGGCAAGCGCGTTAATAGCTGAAAACACAGACTCACAGGTGCATGACGCAATATTAGTGAAACCAGGCCTACAGCCTTGGCAGCAATGTTTTCAAGGCCGTCATGCAAATGACACGGTCGGCTGACTTTTGAGTGAGTTCAGCAGGCACCACTCGCTCTGATTAATTCCGGTGGCTGCGATGCGCTGTTGGATCATCAACTGGATTGTCTTCACCGCTGTCAATCCGATCTCGGCAAGTGGAGCAGAGCAGGTGCCCTTTTCGCCTCCAGTAAGAGCGTTTAGAGCGCTCGATTGACTGCCCACAAATCAGACACTGAAACAGAGGTGACATGGAAGTCGAAGGCTCTTGACTGCATGACCCAGGCTGCGACAAGCCTTGGCATCAAGCTGTTCATGACAGACTTTCCTGGCGAAATAGCTGCCCCTGCTTTGCGCCATCAATGCACTGAAAAGCGCAGTCAGACAACAAATAAAGCGCTCGAACATCGAACACAACAGTCGGACTAATCAACCCTGAATTCTTGACAGACCAGACTCTCTTTGATGCTTTTAATGTTATTCAAGAAGGAAACAACAGAGCATCATTAATTGTTTCCGCAAAGCAGTCTGTCAGTTGCGCATCTTGTACTGACAACGCACTGATCACCTGCTTAACAGCCGAACCAGATCATTGAGCAGGGCTGTTGCGCAAGACCGTTGAGCAACAAGACAATTCCGCCAGCACAGAGACCATGCGGCATGAAACTCTGCTCTTTGTGAAGAGAGAGGTTGTGAGCAGGGTGCAGAATCACAATGGTTGCAACGCCTGGTGGGGCTGTGATGGACCGAACCGAAAGCACGATCGATCTCACCCTCAATGCCGCAGGGCTGCGCCTGCTTCTTGGAGCAGTGAGTCATCAGCTCGATCGGTGGTCAGGCGGGGATCCTGTCGAGCAGAACAATCTTCAGGACATGAAGACACTGCTGACTGCTGCACTACTGGAATGCACCTTTCAGGACAACTGAAGATCAAAGCTTGAGGCAGTTGAACTGCGAAAGGATTCACAAACGCCAGGCGTTGAAATGATTCCGAGAATGCCATTCAGATGCTGATGCAAGCGAATGACAAAGGCTGGTTTGATTCTGTAGCCATTGACTATGCGCGCTGCAGGCCCCGTTACCCGGATGCCTTTTTCGCCTGGATGGCAGACCAGTCACCAGCATTGGATTGTTGCTGGGATGCAGCCTGCGGTAATGGCCAGGCCTCGATTGGACTGAGCCGCTGGTTCAACCATGTTGAAGCCACAGACCTCAGCTCCGAGCAGATTGCGGCAGCAGAACAACATCCGCGCATTCACTACCGTCAGGGAGCTGCGGAACAATCCGACTTGAGCAGCGACAGCATGGATGCGGTGCTTGTTGCAGCCGCCATTCACTGGCTAGATGTGGAGCGCTTCAATCAAGAAGTCTGTCGTGTGCTCCGACCGGGGGGGCTGTTGGTCTGGTTGGGCTATGAACCCATCCAGGGCGCACCCAAGGATTTACAGAACTGGCTCAACAGGCTCTATCACGAGAGGCTCAATCCGTTCTGGCCACCTGAACGCACCCATGTGGACACCTGCTATGCAGACCTGGACTTCCCGGTCTGCGCGGAACCGCTACCCAAGGGGTTGCTAATCACCGAGCACTGGACGCAGAGCGACCTTTTGGGCTTCATCAGCACCTGGTCTGCGCTCAGGCAGCACAGCCAGCAGGTCGATGGCAATGACCAGATCCGCTCACTGATCAACACCATCTCTGACGAGCTGAGTCAGATCTGGCCCCAGGACTCAGAGCAACTGACACTGCAGTTGCCGCTGATGGGGCGCTGGGGGATCTTGCCCTGATGCAGGATTTTGATGAAGCGAGTAAATCCACGCTGCGAAAGGTTTTCAGAACACGAAGGCGGCTAGCCCTCGATGCTGAACCGACCTTGGAGGACAGGATCCGAGATCAGGCCAGACGGGAACTCAGGCGACGGCACCAACAGGGTGAATTGCAGCAGTCCGTGGGCCTTTATTGGCCATTGCCTGGAGAAGTGGATCTGACACCTCTTCGTCTTGAGCTTGTTAACGAGCTTGGCTTGAACACAGCTCTGCCTGTTGCTGATGGACAAGGCGGCATGACTTATCGACACTGGACCGGGGCCCCGCTTACTAAGGACAGCTGCGGTATTCCGGCTCCCTTGGATCAACCGGCCCTGGGTGCTGAGAACCTGTCTCTGTTGCTCGTTCCTGCTCTGTCTGTGGATCGGATGGGCATCCGACTCGGCTACGGCGGTGGCTACTACGACCGCCTTCGCTGCCGGGAGACCTGGAGCGGAGTACCCGCACTCGTTGTGCTCCCCGGAGCCTGCGTGAGTGTTCAGCCACTGCCTTCAGACTCCTGGGACAGACCATTCCAGGGTTGGTTGAGCGAAAACGGTTTCCAGCAGACCTTGCCTTGAGTCAAAGCCAGCAAAGCCTGTACTTCAGAACAGATTCAGATCCTCCTGATTAAGGACTGGTTGCGTACCGCAATCTCCAGCACGATGGGAATCTCCGACAACCGGCGCATCATGGACATTCGATCCCGTTTTGCACTGATGGCCACCACAGCACTGGGGCTGGCTCTGACGCAGCCACAACCTGCTGAAGCCCATGGAGTGGAAAGCAGTCTTCGCTATCTCGACGGACAACTCGAACTCACTAGCAGCTTCTCCACCGGAGAACCGGTGAAAGGAGCGGTGGTAAGGCTCCTGCAGGCTGATGGAACACCCGGCGAGGAACTCGGACGCATTGATGCGAAGGGCCGACTGCAGATGACCCTTCCAGAACTTGGCGATGGTCTGGTGGACCTGCAGGTGGATGGAGGACCAGGCCACCGCGATTACCTCACCCTTCCGCTTCAACAAGGGCGAGTCAACCTGGAAGAAGTGGTGATGGACCCCGGCAGCAGAAACACTCTGAACTGGGCCATGGCACCAGCCCTAGTCGGCGTGGTGGGACTGATGGCTAGGGTGCGCAGCCTCCGACAACGCTGACCCTGCGATGGCTGAAACAGTCAGCTCCACGACTCGCTTCGGCAGCCAGTCTCTTGACCAACTCGCAGAGCGACTCAACAGCACATCTGATCCGCGCAAGCGCTACGAATATGTGCTGTGGCTCGCCAAAAAGCTGCCCTCCATGCCCTCCGAGCTGCAGACCGACGAACGCAAGGTCAAAGGGTGTGTTTCCCAGGTCTTCATTGCCTCGGAGCTTGTGAATGGGCGTCTTCAGTGGCAGGGAGATTCCGATGCCCTGATCACCAAGGGGCTGCTGGCACTGCTCATCAAAGGGCTCGATGACCTCACCCCTGCACAAGTGATGGCCGTTGATCCAGGCTTCATCGCCGCCACAGGCCTTCAATCCAGCCTCACACCCTCACGCGCCAACGGTTTCCTCAACATCCTGCGGATGATGATGCAGCAGGCAAGTGCTCTGCATGCATCGAGTTGAACAAAACCAGCGGACCGACCGCTGCCTAAAGTCGACTCCTCAGCGCAACTAACGGACCCGCTCCATGGCGACAAGGATCGGCATCGGCCTACTTGGCCTCGGCACCGTCGGCGCAGGCGTGGCAAGCATCCTGAACAGTCCGGAAGGTCGCCATCCTCTGATTGCCGACCTTGAGCTGATCCGGGTGGCTGTCAGAGATCTGCAGCGCAGCCGCCCCGTCGAAATCCCCTCCGACCGACTGACCACTGATCCCAATGAGGTGGTGGACGATCCGAATGTGCATGTGGTTGTAGAGGTGATCGGCGGCATTGAACCGGCTCGCACCCTGATCATGCGTGCCATCACGGCCGGGAAATCGGTGGTGACCGCCAACAAGGCCGTGATCGCAAGACACGGTGAAGAAATCGCAGCCGCAGCGGCAGCCGCCGGGGTCTACGTCTTGATCGAAGCGGCCGTAGGCGGGGGCATTCCGATCATCGAACCGCTCAAGCAGTCGCTCGGGAGCAATCGCATCGAGCGGGTGAGCGGCATCATCAATGGCACCACCAACTACATCCTCAGTCGGATGGCCGACGAAGGTGCTGACTATCACGCCGTTTTGAAGGAAGCCCAGGAACTGGGTTACGCGGAAGCAGATCCAGCCGCTGATGTCGACGGTCATGACGCCGCTGACAAGATCGCCATCCTTGCTGGACTGGCCTTTGGCGGCCCGATCGAACGCAGTGCTGTTCCAACAACAGGCATCAGCAATCTGCAGGGCAAGGATGTGGACTACGCCACACAACTTGGATATGGCGTGAAACTGCTTGCTGTTGCAGAACGCCTGGAAAGTGATGGCGATCCCATGGCAGCCCTGCCACTGGGCGTTCGTGTTCAGCCCACTCTGGTGCCGAAGGATCATCCACTGGCCGGCGTCAGCGGTGTCAACAACGCCATCCTTGTGGAAGGCGACCCCATTGGCCGGGTGATGTTTTACGGTCCCGGCGCCGGGTCGGGACCAACCGCATCCGCAGTGGTTGCCGACATTCTCAACATTGCCGGCATCCGACAGCTCAACAGCATTGATGGCGGCCTGGACCCCCTGCTAGCAGCCAGCAGCTGGCGCTCCTGCTGTCTGGTGGATACCAGCCGCATCCGACAGCGCAACTACGTGCGTTTCAACACGGAAGATGCCCCCGGCGTGATCGGCAGGATTGGCAGCTGCTTTGGAGAACAGGGCGTATCCATCCAATCCATCGTCCAATTCGACGCCTGCGACGAGGGTGCTGAGATCGTTGTGATCACGCACGAGGTCGGCAACGGAGCCATGCAAAACGCCCTGAAGGCTATTGCCTCTTTACCTGGCGTCCGTTCTCTGGCTGCCCATTTCGGCTGCTTCTGAACAGGTCTGGAGGTCGTTCGCAGATCAACGGGTCTTCGCAACCCCTGGCAAACACACCCCTGGATGAGGCAGAGTTGTAAGAACCATCACAGCCTCTGTTCGCATTCGCGAATTCATGCTGGAAAACGTTCATGCCGAACGATCTCTCTGTTCTTCAGGGGCAACGCTGCAACCAGTCGGAATCTCGATCCGTCATGAAGCTCCATCAGGGGGACTGCATCACATTGCGTACTGATGCCGGCCTGTTTCAGGTCATCGGCATTGATGGCGACCACGGTCGCTGCTGGGTGCGCCAGTGGCCGCTCAAGCCCCAGGGTTCGCCAGTCTTCGAGGTCCCTCTCAACCAGATCACTCCGCCCGCCGGTCCCGAGTAGGACGCGGGGCCTTTGAATGGCTGCGTCTGACTCCAGTGGCGTGATCAAGCAAACCAGACAGTCACGCCTGGCCTTTCTGAGACGGCATTGCAAACAGCTGCTGCCACTCAGCACAGTCCTGGCTCTATGCATCAGCCAGAGCGCCTGTCAGCCAGGCAGACCCAGTGATCGGATCACGGTGGCCAGCGCAGGCCGCATTACCTCTTTAGACCCAGCTCAGGCCAGCACGTTCGGCGCTCTGCAACTACTCAGTGCTCTCGGAGACACTCTTTACAAGAGAACAGCAGAAGGAGAATTAACGCCGGCTCTGGCGTCCGGGCTACCGGAAATCAGCGACGACGGCCTCACCGTGACGATCCCCCTGCGTGAGGACGTGCTCTTCCATGACGGCACTCGCTTTGATGCGGAGGCGATGGCCTTCAGCCTGCGCCGTTTTCTGGAGATCGGCACTCTCAGTTACGTGGTCGGAGATCGCATCACTGCAGTTGAGGCACCCGAGGCCTATCGATTAAGACTGCGCTTGAGCCGCCCCTCAAGCTCACTTGAGAATCTGCTAACCGCGACCAACCTGACTCCTGTATCACCCAGGGCTTACCAGGATCATCAGGATCGATTTCTAAACGAGCGTTTCATCGGAACGGGCCCCTACAAGCTGACCAGCTTCCGAGCTGTTCAGCAACGCCTAGAGCCCTTCAAGCAGTACTGGGGGCCCTCACCCAGCAACACAGGTCTTGACCTGATTTATCTCAGCAATTCCACCGCTCTGTTTGGTGCGATGCGAAGCGGCGAAGTGGATGTTCTGCTCTCTGACTCCATGGACGAGGATCAGCGCCTTGCGCTCAATCGCATTGCAGCGGAGGGACGCCTGCGGGAAGGACAGGGTCCCTCACTTGTGATCGGTTACATCACGCTGCTGAGCAACACTCCACCACTTCAGAATCCAGTCCTGCGTAAGGCTCTGGCACTGAGTCTCGACAGAGACCTGATCAACAAGAGGGTCAGCCACGGATTGCGCCCCCCGCTTCGTTCACTGGTTCCACCAGGCTTGCCGGGAGGGGATCTCAAACCCTGGCCACGGCACGATGCCGCTCGGGCAAGGAACCTATTCATTGAGGCGGGCTACTGCAACGGGAAGATCTTCAATCTGCCGTTCACCTACCGATCGAATGTGCCCGCAGACCGTCTGATGGCACTCACCTGGCAAGCACAGATCCAACGCGACCTGTCCGATTGTCTTTCCCTCAAACTCGATGGCGTGGAATCAACGACTGTGTACCGACAGCTGGGTGAAGGAGCTTTCCAGGCCGTGATGCTCGACTGGCGAGGCGCCTATCCAGACCCGGAGGCCTACCTGGCGCCTCTGCTTAGCTGCAAGGACTCGCAGGGATCCATTTGCAAACGCGGTGAAGCCGCCATCAGCGGCAGCTTCTGGACTGCGCCAGGGCTTGAAAGGACCCTGCTGCAGTCGGACCGCAGCCGAGGGGATGCTCGACAGCGCGATCTGGAAAGTGTGGAACAGATGGCCGCTGAAGGCACCGCCTACATCCCGGTCTGGCTGGTGACGCCCAGGGCTTGGAGCAGTACCGCACTGGCTACGCCTGAGTTCGATGGCAACGGTCAGGTGATTTTGGCCCGGTTGAAGGAGGTGCGTTGATGGGACGAAGTCGAGAGCTGCTTCGGTACACAGGGACGCGACTGGCCCTGGCTCCAGTGATGCTCTGGCTGATCGCGACCCTGGTGTTTCTGCTGTTGCGGGTGGCTCCTGGCGACCCCGTGGACGCCGTGCTCGGGAGCCGAGCTCCGGAAGCAGCCAAGGCCGCACTCAGGGCGCGTTTGGGGTTGGATCAATCACTGGCGCAGCAATACCTGGATTTTCTCGGTGGACTGCTGCATGGCGACCTTGGCCAGGCGCTGATCAATCAGGAACCCGTTAGTCGAATCATCCGACAGGCACTTCCAGCCAGCCTGGAATTAAGCGTCACCGCCCTGCTGGTAGCAGCGGTGACAGGATTGGCGGTTGGTTTCACGGCGATTGCCCGACCAGAGGGAAAGGTTGATCTGGCAGGACGCTTTTACGGCATCGGCACCTATGCATTACCTCCCTTCTGGGTGGCGATGCTGGCCCAGCTTCTGTTTGCCGTAACCCTGGGCTGGTTGCCTGTGGGAGGTCGTTTCCCCCCAGGCATGATGGCGCCGGATGGCAGCGGCTTTCTGATCGCCGACAGTTTCATCAGCGGTAACTGGGCAGCGCTTCAGGGCGCTCTACGCCATCTGGTTCTTCCGGCATGCACCCTCGGACTGCTCCTGAGCGGTGTCTTCACCAATGCCCTGCGCCTGAATCTCAATCGCAGTCTTCGCTCGGATTATGTGGAGGCAGCCAGAAGCAGAGGACTGAGCGAAACACAGGTAATTCTTCGGCACGCAATGCCCAATGCACTTCTGCCGGTGTTGACGATTGCCGGAATCACCGTCGCCTCTCTGATTGGAGGGGCACTGCTCATTGAGGTGACCTTCTCCTGGCCGGGCATTGCACTGCGCCTGCAGGAGAGCATCAACCAGCGCGACTACCCAGTGGTGCAGGGAATTGTGGTGGTGATTGCCGCTCTAGTCGTACTCATCAGTGTTGCTGTGGATCTTCTCGTCGCCCTTCTGGATCCAAGGGTCCGTTACTGACCTGAAGCAGTGAGGCCATCTCCAGGCTTGCGATTCAATCCAGCAAGCGGGATGCACCGGTCTGATCCAGACGATGCAAATGGAGATCCCCCACCTGCAAGTGTTCAACACCACCCTGCACGGAACCCGACACACGACCACGCTCCAGATCCAAAAGGAAGCGCACGATTTCTCTCTCTAACTGGGCCTGAACCCGCAGAGGCTGAACTCCAACCAGTTCTTCGCCGAGCTGGAAAACATCATCGCCCTGTCCACCGCCGCTTTGCCCCTCTACACGCACAGGGGAGAAATGGCTGGCTCCTTCTACAAGCACAGCACGGGTTGCAGGATTGGCTGGCAATGACCTGAGCAGGCCCAACTGCTCACTCAGCGGAGGGGTAATCAGATCGAGAGTTCCGCCGCTCAGAAATACAGCGACATCCCCCGGCAGGGGAATCCTCCGCGGCCAGAGCAGGCTGCCGAAACTGTTCAGACCCACCACACCGGCCAGCTGCTTGGGTGGACGCACGGCGGGCAGAGGCACCTCCTCGATCTGACATTGCAGAAGTCGCGACAGATTGCTGAGGGGAAGGTCATCAAGATCCTGGCCGCAACGTCGCCCAAGACCTGCCTCCGGCCCAGCACCAGCCGCAAGAAGCGCGGTGAGTGCACCCAAGGAATGTCCACCGAGCACCAGGCGGGTCCCAGGAAGCTCGAAAACCCCTCTTTGACGGGCAGCCAGCACCGCATCAAGATCTCGGAGGCGATCGGGCAACACCTCTGCACCTGGCGGCGGACGGCGCCCCTCCAGAAGAGCCTGCATGGCCAGCGCATCACTACCTGGATGCTCAAGCACAAGAACCGGCCATCCCTGACGACTGAGGGCTCGTCCCAGCCAGCGGAAATGATCAGGGCTACCCCCCAAACCTGGCATCAGCGCCAGCCAATGAATGCGCTCGCGACCGTTTTCAATCAGCGGCCGCCACAGCTGAATCTGCAGCGGCTGATCTCGATGCTCGACTGGCAAAGTCAAGCGCTGAAGCGCATGATCGGAGTTGGTCTCAGCCTCAGAGGCCTGATCCGACCTCTGAGTGAGGGATGACACCGGGAGTTGATTGAGTGTTTTGACCAGAGCCTGCTGCCGTTGCAGCTGACGCCGCCAGCTTCTGGCAACGGGGAGCAGGGCATCAAGGTCGAGGCGTACACGCTTCGCTGGCAGTGCCTCAAGCAGATCCAGTGTCGTCACCTGTGCGCGTTTGTCGAGTAGCGACTCGAGCGTCACCTGGACGGTTTGCCCTGTTGCATCCTCGTCAACCAGCACCAGATCACTGACCTGATCAAGCAAACGCCGGCCGGCCCAGCTATTGAGAATCTGGCGGGCCATGCTGCGGTCATTGATCAGCGGAGCCTTGAGCAGATCAAGCACTCCCTGACGGCTGTCCTCCTCGAGCAAATTCAGCCATACACTCAGCTCCGAGGAGCCGCGTTCTTCACCACGAAGCCATCCCCCCAGATCGTTGATCGACAAGGGAAGATCCATCCCATCCAAACGGACAACCAACTCGGAGGCTGTACGCGCTGGTCGCGGTGACAGGGCACCGAGCATCAGACTGCACACCATTCCTACGGCTAACCGTTGTCCTGTTGAGCGTCTTCGCAAGGCCTAGGCCCGTTCATTGGTGGAACCAGTTTCCCGCACCTTTGCAGGAAGTGGCGTCAATCAGGTTTCTGGCTTCGCTGGGAGCGGGTGGGGTCATTTACATGACGCCAATCGTGTTCCATCAAGCCAGCTTTACGGCGACTCAAGTGGGACAGGGACTGGCAGCTGCCGCCCTGATTGGAACGGCTGCACGCCTGCTGAGCGGCGTCTTGCTCGATCGGGGCCTTTGCTGCTCCTGGCCGGTACGTGCTGCGGCAGTGCTGGCATTCATCGCCGATTTCATCCTCTTGCAAGCGCAAGGTTTTGGGGGTTATCTCACGGGACAACTGCTGATCGGTTTGGCCGCAGGGCTTTACTTCCCCGCAATTGAGCTGGCTGTGCCACTCAGCTGTGAGGGCTTCAAATCCAGCCGCGGTTATGCACTGGCGCGCAGCGCCGATGCACTGGGTGTCGCCTCGGGCGCACTGATCGGGGCCGTCGTCACAGCTCTCGGCCTGATCCGCGCCATCTATTTGGTGGAAGCTGTGGCCGTTGTTGTGATGTTGCTGGTGCTGAGCTGGCGTCCTCTGCCCGATGGGCGGGCAGCCCTGTTGCATCTTGACGAATCCAGTGAAGAACACTCCACGGCCAGGGCTCCTGCAGCAGATGGATGGCGCTGGCTGACGCCGCTTCTACCTGTTCTGGCAATCAGCATCGTTGCCACAGGGATGATTGCGCTAAGGCAGAGCGCCCTGCCTCTGGACCTGGTGCGTGGAGGACTATCGCGTCCAGCAGTGAGCGAAGCCGGAAGCGGTGCACTGATCGCTCTACAGCTGGCTCTACTGGTCTTGCTGCAGTGGCCTGTCGGTAACTGGGTTGCCAAGCGCAGCTTGCGCTTCGGGTTGGGAATGGGACTGACTGGCTTTGCGGTCGGAGGCCTGCTTCTGGCCAGCTCCGCGCTCTGGAGCGGTGGAATGATCCTGATCTCTCTGGCCATGGTGCCCTTGGCCTTCGGAGAAGCGGCTTTCCTTCCTAGTGCCGCCGAAGCCATGGTCGAAGAGACCCCTCTGAAACACAGGGGCCTGTCCATGGCTCTGTTCTCCCAATGCTTCGCCATCAGTGCCACAGGCGCTCCCTTGGTAGCAGGAGCCTTGCTTGACCAGCAGGGTCATGGTGTGCAGCTCTGGTTGCTGATGGCTGTGATCTGCCTGGCCGTGACGCCACTGCTCAAAACAGTGCGACCTCGCTATACAGCAGGTCTGGATGGAACCCCACTGGAGACCGACGAGGATGTCCCGAGCCCGCGAATTGCTTCGCTCCGTTAAAAATCTTTCAGTCCTGCGGGAACTTGCCAAAACCAACGGCGGCCTCAACAGCGTCGGCGATTTAGTCGACAACTTCATCGACAGCGAGGCAATGGCGGTCTGCCTGCAACGTTTTAAGGCTCTACCCGGTGGCAAAGAGATGGTGGAGGAGCGATATCCACCCTTCCAGCCTGATATTCCGGCTCTGGAGAAGCTGCCGGAGGGAACACTGGGTCGGGCGTATGCAGGAATGATCCTCCGACTGAACTACGACGCAGATTTTTTTCGGCCAAGAGATACCAGCACTGAAGCGCTCTGGCTGACACAGCGAATCGCCTCAACCCATGATCTTCATCACGTGATCGGTGGCTTCAACACCGAACAGGCTGGTGAGTCGGGAGTGCTCTCGGTCACCGCAACTCAAATCGGGTTTCCGGCCTACGTACTGCTGAACACACTGGCTGGGTTCCGCGCATTTCGATTCCATCCGGATGAGTTTGAGAAGATCAGCCGAGCGATCGCTGTGGGCAGCCGCATCGGTCTGGAAGCGACGCCTCTAGTGCTGCAGCGCTGGGAGGAAGGCTGGGAGAAGCCACTCCATCAATGGCGCGAAGAGCTGGGGGTCAAACCCGCTGTGGGAGAACAGTTTGGGGCTGAGTACTAACGCTCGCCACCCTTCAGGCGATGGCGAATCTTCTTCTGCAGCACGAACGATGCTGGAATCAAAGTGAAGCCGTTGGCAAGGGTCACCGGCCCATTCCCACTGAGCAGACCAAACGCCGCCCAAATGGCAACGCCGCTGGTGAACAGGCTGTACATCGAAAGAGAAATAGAGCGCGTGTCATCGCTGCGCAATGTCTTGATCGCCTGTGGGAAGAAGCTCAAGGTGGTCAGCGCCGCGGCCACGTAGCCGATTGAATCCACATCCATCGCGAACGTCACTGGAGCGGAAGCACTCCATAAACTGCCGCCAGTCTTGCTTCAGTCATGGCAATCGGTGTCAACGCCAGCTTTGGGTTCCTGCAGGGCTATTCACGCAGCTGGCAACTCGGCTGTCGCTCAGCCTTGATGCTCAGCGCACTTCTGGGAGTGCTGCACCCACCACTGCTCGCCAGCGAAACAGAAACGCGCCATGCCATGGCAGCCATGGCTGCCTTTGCCGAATGCAAAGTCCTGCACGCCGGCTACAGCCGAGACAGAGCCAAGAACATCCTGAATACCTGGATCAAAAACAAGGGATTGGAGCAACAAGCTGAATGGCTGCAATCACCCCAAGCCATTCGGGTTGTCGCTCTGACCAGTGAAGCGATGAACAAGAGCTGCAATGGCTTTGATCAGAACAGTCAGCAGTTCATTCCCGCCATGGAGGCGATCGACGCCATCTGAACCTATTCACCACACTGAACGCATGAACACTGCAGACAAGAACACTGCAGGCAAGAACACCACAAACAGCAACACATCAGCAATCAGAGGAAGCTCAACCCCTGCCCGCGAAATACACAAACAGCACTCATTTCGAGGCTCTGAAAAACCAAGCCAAAGCCTTAACGGCCTAAGAATAAATACTCATTCCAGAGTGCGGCGGAATGA
>QCUI01000059.1 GCA_003210775.1 Synechococcus sp. AG-679-A04 | reverse complement strand
CCAACCTGCTCATCCAACCATCTTCCACGGTACGACGAACTCTTTGACGAATTCAAAAGCCACGGCGTTGATCAGATCATCTGCCTTTCGGTGAACGATGCATTTGTGATGTTCCAATGGAGCAAGCACCTAGGAACCAAGAACATTTTTATGCTTCCTGATGGCAACGGTGAGTTCACCAGAAAGATGGGAATGCTCGTTGAAAAGTCAAATCTGGGCTTTGGTTTGCGTTCCTGGCGTTATTCGATGCTCGTCAATGACATGGTCATTGAAAAAATGTTTGTTGAGCCTGATTTCGCAGACAACTGCCCTACAGATCCCTTTCAATCCTCTGATGCCGACACGATGATCGCATTCCTGAAAGGAAGTAAATCATCAGGAATTGCCAAGCCGCATTCGTTCATCGGCTAATTGCAACGCAAAACAACATCAGCCCAAACTGGAATCAAAGACAAGGCCTGTTGATCAAAGACAGGCCTTGATCACTTCAGGTGATGATCAATGGTTCAATCCATAAAACCACTTTCAAGGCCCTTGACCCAGCACCTCAAGGGGCGTCAAGACAAGACATGAAGAGAGGAGACATCTTCAGGATGAGCATGATCTCCTTTTTTGCCTGGGCTGGTGCACCGGCAGTGACGACCCCATTACCTTTGGTCTGCGAGCTGACCAGCGAAGAGTCGTCTTCGGTGAAGATTCGACTCACTGAACGAACAACAGGATCGCTCAAAGGCGAGCTCATTCAGAACGACAGGGTCCTCGGTGTTTTTCAATCCGGAAAACCAAAAAGAGGCAAGGACCCCTGGTGGTCTTTTCAGCAAGGCAACCAAAGATCAAAGGGCATTTCTGTTTTCTTCAAAGACACGGAGCTCTGGAATCCGTATCGACGATCACCGCGACCGCAAGACAGCAACCGAGTTCTTTTTGCAGGACTAGCACCTGAACTTTGGAATTGGACGACAGCTCAAAAGCGACATGCTTTCAGAGATAACAGCGATTTATTGAAGGCCGCTGGAGGCATCTGGTCAATTTCCAGCCAGTGCGTTGGCGGAAGAACGGTTGATGGATGATCTTGATTTATCAAGACCACTCACTGAAGACCTCGCGGATTGCATGACCGACAGACCGACTCAGCATTGAACTGGTCTCTTACACGTTGAACAAAAACTCCATCACATCACCTTCTTTAACTTCATACTCTTTGCCCTCACTGCGCAGCCATCCTTTATTGCGAGCTTCTGAAAGCGATCCTGCCTCTAGCAATTTCTCGCATCCGATTGTCTGAGCGCGAATGAATCCTCGTTCAAAATCAGTATGGATCACTCCTGCTGCCTGCGGAGCAGTCATCCCGGCCCTGAATGTCCAAGCACGTGTTTCCTTTTCACCGGTCGTGAAATAAGTGCGCAATCCCAATAAACGATAAGTGGCACGAATCAAACTTTTCAGGCCACCTTCATTGACCCCAAGTCCATCGAGATAGTCCTTTCGTTCTTCTTCGCCAAGCTCAACCAGTTCCGCTTCCACTTGAGCAGAGATGCGCACGGTTTCAGCGCCCTCCTTCGCCGACAGAGCCACCACGTCCTCGCAGAAAACATTCCCTGCAGCGAGGTCGTCTTCACTCACATTGGTGGCATAAATGATTGGTTTGGCCGATAAGAGCCCCAGTGGCTTGATCATCAACGATTCTTCATCGCTCAGCTCAACGTTGCGTGCGGCTCCACCTGCCTCGAGTACCACTTGAATCCGTTCAAGAGCCGCATCCTCTGTCTGCGCCTCCTTACTTGTTCGCATCTGCTTCTTGAGGCGCTCGCGACGCTTTTCAATCTGTGCCAAATCTGAAAGCCCGAGTTCCAGGTTGATCACCTCGGCATCACGAATCGGACCAACGGAACCAGAAACATGGATGACATCGTCATCCTCGAAACAGCGAACCACATGCACAATCGCGTCCACTTCACGGATGTTGGCCAGAAACTTGTTTCCTAGGCCTTCACCCTGGCTGGCTCCCTTCACCAGTCCAGCGATATCAACGAACTCCATCCGCGTGGGAATGGTTTCGGCGCTTTTGCTCAGATCAGTCAGCTGCTCCAACCGAGCATCCGGAACAGACACGGTCCCGACATTCGGTTCGATCGTGCAGAACGGGAAATTGGCTGCCTGGGCCTGGGCATTGGCCACCAGGGCATTGAAGAGAGTGGATTTACCCACATTGGGCAATCCAACGATTCCGGCTTTGAGCATGGAGTGAAATCTATCGGCAGGCGCGTCTTCAGAACGGTCGGTGGAAACGCGATTGGTCCGCCCACGGGTGAGAATGGTTACGAAAGATGTTGAGGGGGCCATGGGCAGCCAAAAAAGCCAGTCTCCTACTGGGGCCACACCCGAAGCTCTACGTGCGTTGACCCGTCTTAGTGGTTTGAAACGCAGACGACGGCGCTTGATCGGGGCTGGTGCAGCCGCTGTTCTTTTGACAGCAGGCGCTGTGACTTGGAGACAAGGACCAGGTTCCAATCGGTCGCAGCAATTGAGTGAGTTCACCGTTGCGGCGGAACGGGGGTCTCTCCCAGGCGTGATCACAGCCAGTGGCGAGCTGGAAGCCATCAGACGGGTGAACGTGAGCCCCAAGCGCAGTGGGGTGGTTGAAGCGCTCTACGTCGATGAAGGCGATGTCGTAGCGAAAGGACAGGTTCTGGCTCGCATGGACAGCGGTGATCTCAATGACCGCATGGATGAACTTGCCGCGCTGGAGCGGCAAGCAAAGTCGGACTATGAAACCAAGCGGGCCGACTACATACGCCACCGGCAGCTGGTGGATGTCGGAGCCATCAGCGCATCGGATCTGGCTGGCTTCCGCTCCGCCTTCATCAGCAGCAGGGAAGCTCTGACCGCCGCTCGCGAGCGCATTGAACAACGAAACGTTGAAGCTAGTGACCTGCTGATCCGGGCTCCCTTCAGTGGGGTCATCACCGAACGCTTTGCCGAGCCTGGATCCTTTGTGACACCCACCACTGCAGCATCAACGAATGCTGGAGCCACCAGCTCAACATTGGTGGAGCTCTCCGAGGGCCTCGAAGTGGCCGCCAAGGTGCCTGAGAGTGATATCGGTCGCATTCGGGTTGGCCAGGACGCCACTGTTCGCGTTGACTCCTTCCCTGATCAGCTCTTTCCAGCAAAAGTGCGCGACATCGCACCACGTGCACTCAAAACCGACAATGTGATCTCATTCGAGGTGGAACTCACCCTGATCGAGCCTCCACCGAGGCTGCGCATTGGGATGACCGCGGATGTGAACTTCCAGACCGGCCGCACCACCGCCAGCACGCTGGTGCCAACAGTGGCAATCGTGACTGAACAAGGTCAATCGGGCGTTCTGTTGGTAGGCGACAACGATGAGCCCACATTCCAGCCTGTGCAGCTGGGTGCCAGCAGTGGGGACAAGAGTGCCATTCTCTCCGGTGTGAAGCCCGGCACACGCGTGTTCATTGACTTGCCGCCCTGGGCGAAACAGCGCGACTGACCGAGCCAGAACCTGCCTTCATCCATGCCACAAACCAAGGAGAAACCGCTGCTGCTGCTGGTGGATGGCCATTCACTGGCATTCCGCAGTTTTTATGCCTTCAGTAAAGGCGGTGAAGGGGGGTTGGCCACCAAAGACGGCCGTCCAACCAGCGTGACCTATGGATTCCTCAAGGCCCTGCTCGATAACTGCAAGGGGCTAAAACCTCAGGGTGTGACGATCGCCTTTGACACAGCGGAGCCCACATTCCGCCACAAAGCTGATCCCAACTACAAGGCGCACCGGGATGTGGCGCCGGATGCGTTCTTTCAAGACCTTGATCAACTGCAGTTAATCCTGCGCAACCAGCTGCAGCTTCCACTTTGTATGGCGCCTGGCTTCGAGGCGGATGACGTGCTCGGCACCCTCGCCAACCGAGCCGCCTCCTCGGGATGGCGGGTGAGAATTCTCAGCGGCGACCGCGACCTGTTTCAGCTGGTGGACGACCAGCGAGACATTGCCGTGATGTACATGGGTGGCGGACCCTACGCCAAGAGCAGCGGACCCACCCTGATTGATGAGGCAGGTGTCCAGTTCAAGCTCGGAGTCATGCCCGACAAGGTGGTGGACCTCAAGGCACTCACCGGAGACAGCTCGGACAACATTCCTGGAGTGAAAGGAGTCGGCCCGAAAACAGCCATCAATCTGCTCAAAGAGAATTTCGACCTTGATGGCGTTTACAAGGTTCTTGCCGAAGTTGAGGCGGAAGGCCCCAAGGCCAGCAGAGGTGCTGTCAAAGGGGCTCTGAAGGGCAAGCTCAGCGCCGACCGTGACAACGCCTATCTCTCAAGACAACTGGCCGAAATCCTGGTCGACATCCCACTACCTGAAGAACCCGTTCTCGAACTTGGGCCCGTGGATGGCGACGGCCTGGAGTCGCAGCTCAAGGATCTAGAGCTCAACAGCCTGGTACGACAGGTTCCAGGTTTCATCGCCACCTTCTCCCCAGGCGGTCTAACGGCGAACGCCCAACTGCTCGAGACCAAGGTTTCCAACGACTCCGGTCAAGCCGACAGGTCAATAGGTGCTGCAGCAACGGAGCTCAACAGCTCTGACGCTTTCAACCAGCACGGAGCCCCACCCCAACCAGATCTGAAGCCACAGCTGATCAACAGCGACAAAGGCTTGCAAGCGCTGATGAAAAAGTTGCAGTCCTGCACCGATCCCACTGCCCCGGTTGCCCTCGACACGGAAACCAGCGATCTCAACCCCTTCAAAGCGCAGCTGGTGGGCATCGGCGTGTGCTGGGGTCCCGGCGATGCCGATCTCGCTTATATCCCTGTTGGTCATCGTGCAGCGGCGGAACCAACGCTGGAAGCCGAGCACTCACTGGTGCAGCTTCCACTGGAGACGGTGTTGGAACAGATGGCTCCCTGGCTGGCCAGCCCTGAGCACCCCAAGGCCTTACAGAACGCGAAATATGACCGCCTGATCCTGCTGCGCCATGGCTTGCCGTTGGCGGGCGTGGCCATCGACACAATGCTGGCCGATTACCTGAAGGATGCCGCGGCGAAGCACGGCCTAGATGCCATGGCAACACGGATGTATGGGATCACTCCCACCCTGTTCAGTGATCTGGTGGGCAAGCCCAAGGACGGCAAGGCGAGCTGCTTCGCAGATGTGGAGCTCGCCCAGGCGGCGTTGTATTGCGGCATGGACGTTCATCTCACTCGCCGACTGGCCATCGATCTACGCCAACAGCTGCAGGCAACAGGAGAAAGGCTCCCCAGCCTGTTGAACAACGTGGAACTGCCTCTGGAACCAGTACTGGCAGTGATGGAAGCCACCGGTATCCGCATTGACCTGCCCTATCTCAGTGAGCTTTCAACAGAGATGGGGGACATCCTTCAGCGCCTGGAGAAGGAGGCCAAAGAGGCTGCAGGAACCGACTTCAACCTCGCCTCGCCCAAGCAACTTGGCGAGCTGCTGTTCAACACCCTCAGCCTCGACAGCAAGAAATCCCGCAGGACCAAGACCGGCTACAGCACAGATGCCACCGTTCTGGAGAAACTGGAGGCTGATCACCCCGTGGTGCCGCTGGTCCTCGAACATCGAGTGCTGAGCAAGCTCAAGAGCACCTATGTTGATGCCCTGCCGCAACTCGTAGAAGCGGAAACAGGCAGGGTGCACACCGATTTCAATCAAGCGGTGACGGCCACCGGTCGACTGAGCAGCAGTAATCCCAACCTCCAAAACATTCCAGTGCGCACGGAATACAGCCGCCGCATTCGCAAAGCCTTCCTACCCCAGGAGAATTGGACACTGCTGAGCGCAGATTATTCCCAGATCGAGTTGCGGATCCTCACCCACCTCTCCGGCGAGGACGTGCTGCAACAGGCCTATCAGGAGGGAGACGACGTGCATGCCCTGACAGCACGACTGCTGCTCAACAAGGAGGAGGTGAACAGCGACGAACGACGCCTGGGCAAGACGATCAATTTCGGTGTGATCTATGGAATGGGTGCCCAGCGCTTTGCGCGAGAAACCGGCGTGACACAGGCTGAGGCCAAAGATTTCCTGCTGCGTTACAGGGAGCGTTATCCCAAAGTCTTCGCCTTTTTGGAATTGCAGGAACGACTGGCCCTCAGTCGCGGTTACGTGGAAACGATCATGGGTCGACGTCGTCCTTTCCACTTTGATCGCAACGGCCTAGGGCGGTTGCTGGGCAAGGAACCCATGGACATCGATCTGGATGTTGCTCGTCGGGGCGGAATGGAGGCTCAGCAGTTGCGAGCTGCGGCCAATGCGCCGATTCAGGGATCTAGCGCCGACATCATCAAACTGGCCATGATCCAGCTGCAGGCTGCAATCGAACAGCAGGCATTACCAGCACGACTGCTTCTGCAGGTGCACGATGAACTAGTGCTTGAAGTGGATCCAGATGCTCTGGAGCTGATTCAAAAACTTGTGGTCAACACCATGGAAAAGGCTGTGACCTTGAGCGTGCCCCTGGTGGCTGAGACCGGTCTCGGCGCCAACTGGATGGACGCAAAGTAAGATTTGCTCAGATCAATTGCAGTGACTGACTGAAGGCTTGCATAAACCCATATCGATACCTCACATTAAATCTCACATGATTCATCACCTAGTCACTGAAGGCCACCAAGCAGCCCCAGCGATGGTCCAGCAGCAACTCATGGGGTGTAACCACAGAACAACTGCTTCCTTGTGTTTCATCTCCTGTCGGGGCTTATAAGCAGCGCGGGCTGACCACTTGGCATCGATGTCCATGACCAACCATCAACCGCACTGAGAAAGAAGCAGAACAGATCGCGAACGGCACAAACCTGGATCAGCAGGCACGCAAGGGGGCGTGGGGGTTATTCAGCGTCCGTGCAGGTACGTAATTGGGCCTTGGAAATTTCTGCTGTGATTTAGGCGGTCAAGCCCTCAAGGCTGAATTGAGCGAAGAGGACAGGGCTGAATTCCTCAAGCGCAACTGCCAGGGCACTTAGTTACCAGGGCGGCATTTGAGCTTCGAGCTTGTCTTGCTCCAAGAAATACTTCCGAAGACGCTTCCACTCCTCCACAAACGCTTCAGCGCTTTCAGGATTCGTGTCAACCGTTATGTGCTCAGCACTGTGCTCTGCTGCCAGTGTGAAATTACGAGATCCGTGCATCACTTTTTGACAGTCGATGATCATGAATTTCTCATGATTTTTTGAAAAGAAGTCCTCATAACCTCCCTCTGGATACCAATACACCTTGGTGAGCTGGTTCAGGAACCTATTCTCAAAATCATATTTCTTATTTTGCTCGTTATCACTAATAATTAGCTCTACTGTTACCCCTTCCTTGACTTTGTTGACCAGGGCTTGAGCAATGCCGTGATCTGTAAATGTATAGATAGAAATCCATATCACCTGCTTTGCTTCTTGGATCAAATCGAGAATCTGGCTTCTTTGGTCTTCGAAATGGTGCGAAGGCAAAAATACAGTCCCATCAGCATCGATCCCCATAAATTCATTCATCTTGGCTTCGAAATCACGCTTCCTGCAGTCAGTGATTACTGCATCCATGTCGTATTCAAGTTCTTGCTTTAATTGATTGAAGCCGGACCTGTCTACTCTAAATACGTTAAACATCTCAACCATGACCTCGCAGATTTTTTCTGCAGGGTAGGTCCTTAAAAAATCCTCGAGCTTATTTCTTTTGGATTCATCGGATGATCCAGCCAGCAAATCCCAGTTGACTTCATAAGCATTGAAGTGCCCAGACCATTCTCTATGAGTTGTTCTGTCGATGAGATCATGAGGAATGAATCTGAAAATCTCTGCGGCTTGACTTGGCTTTAATCTTTCCACCGTAAGCATCTAACTTTCTCTTCTTATTGTGCTATTCTCTCCCATTAACGGGATCCCCCGTATGGGTGATTTTTGGCGACAGAATTAGCCCAATCGGGTGTTGTGCGGCCCCATCCCTTCCGGTGATGCTGCCGTCAGCGGCTATATGGCATGAAAAAGCGAGTTCTCTACACACTGATCGGCGTTGGTACTTTGAGCGGCTTGCTCGCCTTCGGTGCAACACTCAACAACCAAAACATCAGCAAGTGCAACAAGGGCGATGAAGTCGCCTGCAACGAGCTGATAGATCTGCCATTCCCTGAGAACTACAAAGATCGCATCAGCAATCCTTACTTCGCAGACAAGCTGAAGCTCAAGACTGAAGCCACGGCCAAAGTAAAAGCTGATGCTGAAGCCAAGGAGAAAGCAGCAAGGAGAGCCAGGACTGAAGCAGACCTTGCAGCGCTTAAAACGAAGAACAACAAGAAGGCTGCAGAACAAGCCAAGCTTGATGCACAAGGTGAGTGGGACTACAGCACTTACACCGATCAAGCGACAGGCCAAGACACCAAGCAGGCCTGGTTGACCAGCAAGAACCAAGTGAATTGGGGGTTTCCTTACTCAGGCCCACAGAACGGCAAATTCACGATCAGGAATCATCCACGTCACGGCGTTGACGCTTATCTCAAGATTGAGAGAGGTCAGCTGTTGTGCGACAACTACAGCAACACAACCGTGCTGATCCGTTTTGACAACGCGGCCGCAACCCCTTACAGCTGCACTGGCCCTGCTGATCACAGCACAGAAATCGTTTTTATCCGTGGCGTTGGCGCTTTAGAGATCCGAATGAAGACCGCCAAAACGATGTACGTGACCGTGAACGTTTATCAGCAAGGCAGCGTGACCTTCAGGTTCAACGTGCGGAACTACGACCGCAGCAAGGTTTGATTCCATGAAATACCTCCCCCTAACAGCAGCGCTGACGTTGTTCGCCACTCCGGCAGCAGCGATGGACTACGTCAAATGCGAAGCAATGAACAAAGCTGCTGCCCATGTACGTGTCCGTAATGTCTCATCTACGGCTTGACCCCAGGTGAAGAGATTAGCCATAAATCATTGTTTTCATTTGCTGAGCCAATTGTTTCCCACGTGTTGTGAGCGTGAGAATCCTGTGCCTACGATTAAAGGGATCGACCTCTTTGGTAATGAGGTTTAGAGCATCAGCTTCAGTTTGTGGGCGACCAGTACTGAGTACGTCTGTGTTGCGGCTTGATGAAGCAGCCGAAAGATTGAGAGCATCAGCCATTGCGCTCGCATGGCAACCATCATGGGAAGCTACGTAAAGGAAGCAAGAGACAACCTGACCTGGCACCTCACGATCCAGCAGACGCATTAGCTCGAAGGCGTTGTAGATCTTTTCAATGCGAGCATCTGTGCATTGTGTACGTAGTGGGTCAGACATAAATGAAAGAAATGGAGATTACGAGTCATTGAAATACTGACTGCTAAGGATCCTTCAAATACTTATCTAAAGTGTCAATTCCCATCGATGGTTTCCATCCTCGACTGGCTGCGAACGCTTCATTCTTAATCAGCTTAAGAATCTCAGGGTCAAGAGATGTAATAGCTTCTCGGCTACCAGCTCTAATGACACCCTGGAAAGTACCGCCATCAAGATTTGATGCCAATTCCTCTAGCTCCAGTGGGTAATAGCTATGACGACGTGGGTGACGTACTTTTTTAGAACAGTACTCAGATATTTTCTTTTCCGCCTCTTCGATTCGCGAAGTAGCTAAATCGAGTTGTCGATTGAAGTCATTATGACTTTTCATCATCCTTTCTCTATCGATTCGACTTTGGAGGCACTCCACTTCGCTCGCCAATGCTTTATCTTTCATATCACCATCAATATAAACTGTGCTCTTCTCAATCAATAGATATTGCATTTTTTCAATTGTTAGATCAGTCTCGTCGAAGTCTATAAAGTAGCTTTCTTGATTTGATGATTCATGCGAATAAAAAATAGCTTCAGAGACAGCTTTTTTGACATCCATCCATATCCCTGAGCTTGTAGTAATAGGTATAGTGAACTTCAAAGGCTCATCGTTCTCATAAAAACCAGACTCAACATCCCCTTCAATATTTGGGTCAACATTAAGAATACTTGTTCTTACAAACTGACAAATCTTACCAAGAAGAAAAGTTTGCGGCTCATACGCATTGATCTCAAAAACATTGCTATTCGGACGCAGACCGTCAAGAGCTGAAAGGAATTCAGACTCTGCTTCAATTGCAGGCAGTAAATATTTTATCAAATAAAAAGCTTCAACTTCAACTGGAATGCAATTAGAAACCCAGTCAAAGTCTTCAAGCCTTCCACTTAACCGTGCTTCCTCTTTTCGTAGATAAGAAGAGATTTGAGAGTCTTCAAGGATACTGACATTGAGAACCTTCTGTAGATGTTCAAGCCTTGAAAGTTCAATGCTGTTCCCTTTGATCAAATTATAAAAATACGTCCTTCCCACACCAATAGTCTTAGCCAGCTTGGCCACTGAAACCTTGTTCGACGAGGTGTAAGCCTGAACAGCTGCTTCCAGAAACGATCGATCAGCGTCGTCCAGCACCGCTACAGCTGCGTTTCCATTGGCTTGCGTGTGCAGGACAGCCATGCGTCTTGTTAGAGCAGACACCATTTTTACACCAACCACGATCAAAAGCCAAGCTAATATCAGGACAGACCAGACAGTACTATAAAGTAGGAGTCTTGTCAGACCAGACACTTATGTACTTGGCATCATGTTCCGCGAGAAAGCCGGTCAGAACTGGGGATGTCGTGTATCTACATGTTCCAAAAATGCCATCGGCAAACCCTCGTCCATGCGTTGTCGTATCACAAAACGGGCCTTTAGCTCGTTTCGTACCTTGTTCAAGCAAGAACTGGAGCCCCTCCATCAATCCGTGGGTTACCCTCAGGAACGGAGAGATTAGTTTCCTGATTCTTGACCAAGCGTTTACTGCTGATAGCAGAAGCTATTCTGATGTCGCCTTCACTATTTCAAGGCGAACGGTTGAAGCTTGTCTAACACGACTGAGAAGGGTGGCAAGAAAGATCCAAATAGGAAACAATACTGAATGGAAATAATGAACAACAAAGCCAGCATCAGACAGACCCAAATCCTGTCTTTTCTTAAGTCGAAGTACGGGATAAGTTCTCTCGGGGAAGCTAACTATAAAAAGCGAGAAATGATTATTCGAGATACTTTCAGCCTAATGAATAGGATTATTGACGAAGGCTGGGTGTACAAGAACTCTCATTCTAAGATCCCATTTATCTTCAAGTTGGATAATCCAAACGATTGGAATCAGACAAGGGCGGAACAAAGCTGGGATAAGTTTGTCGTCGGGAAAGAAGTCCAATACTTTGGACTTACTAAGGAGAATAGAATTAAGCTGATACGCAACGTCTTGAAAAATAGTTACCAGTACGCACTTGATGATAAGCTCGAGGAAGAGATAGAGGTATCAAAGACAATAAAGAAGCAAAAAATCAGCCTTTACTGTGCCAGTCATGGGTGGAATGACCCAATCAACCTTTCAAGCATTCTTCAAAAAACTGCCAAAGGAACTTGTACACTGTGCTTGAAACATGATGTACATGAAGCGCAAAGAGTTGATTTTGAAAGGATTGTCAAGGAATGGAATCTGCTCGAGCGTACTGTCTCAGAGGGGCAGATATATGTTAACAATAGAACGCCAATAAGATTTTACTCCAAGTGCTATCAATGGTTCGCTGAACAGTCATGGGACTCTTATCAACTACACAAAGAAAAAGCAAAACATAGTCTTACCGAGGAAGAGTATTTGAGCTATGATCCTCATGATGAGCGCTCACTAGTAGACAAGCCCAATTATCTAAAAAAAATATTAGATGACTTTAACAAGGTAAATAAAAAAGCGTTTAAGCTGGATCCAGCTTGGGAAATACCCAGCAACATTGGCAAGAGAAATGAGCTACATATTCTGGACCCTCAGTGGAAAAATCATCTAGTACTAACACCTTGGCAAACTTTAATTGATCAGAAAAAGTATCCAAATTTCAAGTCAATTGCTGATAAAAGCAAATATATTAGAGAGGTCTTTGAGGAGTCAGGCCGTAACATTCTTTTGGATTGGAGCTATTCAGGTGACGCCCATCAAGTAATTCCTTTTACCTCTAAAAGACCATGCCATGAGGGAATGATTTTTGCAAATAGCTGGAATCACGTGTCAAATGGTCTCGGCTTTAGTATTCAGGCCATGATTAATAAGTCTACGTATTATGGGAGCATAGTAGAAGATTTGGACTATCGATTAATCACACCTATTGACGATGGGAGTGCAATGTCTCAGATGGTCTCTATTGAATGTGATGCGTTTCATGCATCCACAAAATCTTTGTATTCATTTGCAATCGCTCCTGAAAGCTTTTGCCATATATGCTCAAATCATAAGCCAGACAGCCTAAAAGTATTAATCAACGACAAAGAAAGAAGGAATCAAAAAACGTATATCTATTATTGTCTTCTGCAAGATATTAGAAGTAGGTCTGCAAAGAAAATTGGAATTACAAAACATAAGAACCCTAAGCATAGACTAGGTGCATCTTTTTTCATCAAAGACCTTGCTGCTGATCATTGCTTTCCCATGCTTAATCGAGCAGAGGCTTGCGCTGTTGAGCGAAAGTTATTGATAGAAACTGGTGACTGGTACTACGAAGATGATTTTGATATAAGTGAATCAAGAGCTGCCAAATTCCCCGGTCATACGGAGCTGAGAGATATTACGCTTCCAGACATCCATGTACACCATCTCTTGAGAAAAAATCTCGAAATAATAAAAAGTATTGGATGGATTAGCTTCTGGGAAAGCTATCTTCCATGCTCAAACAAAGAGCGTAAGTTAATCAAAGATTTTAGAGACCGCGAACTTTCCTCTTAGTTTTTACAAGGTCTGTTGGGTAGTCAAAGTTTTCAATTGAGATTTTTTGGCGCTTTTATTTGCTGAAATGATTCAAATGCGGATGCTTCTCCTGCTAATTAGGTATTCAGAAAGTTCCTTTACACCTTCGGCTAGTAATGAAAGTATTTGGTCTTGAGCATATGGTGTGTACTCTTTAAGCAATTCATCCATTGACGAGGGTTCCACTGCGTGGAGGAATCGATTCACTACTGCTTGTGCTGACAGCTGACGTGATTCAGTTACGTCAGCAGCAGATTCAAGATTTTGATATTGAGTCGAATTACACCCACTAGATACTTGCGGAGGACTTGGATTGTTGGATCGTCTAAAAGTTCTTTGGCTCCTCCCACGCTGCTCATCTAAGTTGATTGGGTTTCCCTTTCTAATCTCTTCAAGTTCACACTTCTTGAAAAGCTTCTTGTCATTGCTGAATGCATTACGTACTTTCGCATATCCAAAATCATTCATCCTTGAGATCTCATATAAAGCTGTTACGCCATAGCTGCTAAGAAGATCATGTTGTTCTTTTTCAAGTTGTTCGTTTGATTTGTATTCGAACTCGTCGCCATAAACTCCGTTCCATTCCTTTGCTTTGAACTTTCCTGCTCCCATTAGCTTGGTGACCTTAGATGGTTTGAATCCAATCTCCTGAAGCGCTTCTCTCACTCTTTTTGCGAGTCGCTTTTGCTCCCACTCCTCCATCTCTATCGAGTAGAGCTTCACAATCATGTGCAAAGCAGCACCACCTGCTTTTCTCTCACTCTCTTCTGTCTCTTTATGAAAAGTGTGCAGTGTATTGATGCATTCAACTCCACAGAGGTGAATAAGCTTTTCGATGTGCAAGCCAAATCTTTGATCAAGACTGCCGTCATCGTTTTTTGGTGTAATGGTTTTAGTGAAATTCATACGAATAGTGTTCTGTCATGTTTTTCCCTAGGGAAAAGATTGACCACCTACTGGTAGCTCATTGTCCTGGTAGATGGTGGTTTGTAGAAGTAGCTATCTAGCTATTCACTTAGATTCGGTTTGGGAAGTGTTGCCGTAGGCTCCGCCTGTAGCACTTACTCCGCAAACATGAACAACTTCCCAATCCAGATTGGATTGGTTTCACTTGAGTTCATGGTGGTGCCGCTGTGTTACGCGCGTCACGCTGACGGGATCGGATAACGGGTACTACTACAAGCTGCCTGAATGCTTGTTCTCCCTGGCGTCCGATGGCGCGGATGACGACTTACTCCCGAAGGTATTCAGAGTCACCCCTTTCTTTTACGTGGATTCCAAACCACGGGTGTTTAAGTCTTTTC